>CAIYQF010000001.1 GCA_903928325.1 uncultured beta proteobacterium
CATCACCGCGCCGGCCGGCTTCGGTCGCCGTCACGTGGCGCCGCTGGTGCCGGCGTTCATCGAGCGTCACCCGGAGGTGTCGGTGTCGCTGAACCTCGCCGACCGCGTGGTCGACATCGTCAACGAGGGCGTGGACTGCGCGGTGCGCGTGGGCGATATGCCCGACTCGTCTTTGGTCAGCGTGCGCCTGGCCGACAACCGGCGCCTGTGCGTGGCAACCCCAGCCTTTTTGGCGCGCCATGGTCGCCCCCAGCAGCCCAGTGACCTGGCGCGCTTTGACTGCCTGACCTTGTCCAGCGACGCCTCGCAAACCCGGGGCTGGGCCTTCCAGCTGCCCAAGGGCGATGGGTTTGAAGTGGCCTACCTGCGCCCCTCGGGGCCCATGGATTGCTCCGACGGCCAAGTGCTGCACGACTGGTGCCTGCGCGGCTGGGGCATCGCCTGGCGCAGCACCTGGGAAGTGGAGGCCGAAATCGCCGCAGGCCAACTGGTGGCCGTGCTGGAAGACTTTGCCGCCCCACCCAACGGCATTTATGCGGTGTTTCCCGAGCGCAAACACCTGGCGCTGCGCGTGCGGCTGTGGATCGACTTTCTGAAACTGCACTACGGCAGCGCCGGGTTTTGGACTGGCGCGCGAAGCTGATGGGCATGCGCTGGCTGTGTCCGAGCGCACAAAAATGCGACTTTTTGATATGCCTTTATTAAAAAGTCGCGACTAAATAACAAATCTCTATCGTTTAGTCGCAAAATGCGCGCATGAAACGCTACCTTGATGACCGCGTGCAGGCCGACTTGGCGCGCAAAATGGTGTTCCTGACCGGCCCGCGCCAGGTCGGCAAGACCACGCTGAGCCGCCAGTTGATCGCCCAGCGCGGCGGCCAGTACCTGAACTACGACATTGCCGCCGACCGTGCCATCATCGTCAACCAGCGCTGGAGCCCGCAGGCGCCGCTCTTGGTGCTGGACGAAGTGCACAAAATGCCGGGCTGGAAATCCTGGCTCAAAGGCGTGTACGACGGCAAACCGGTCGATCAGCAACTGCTAGTCACCGGCAGCGCCCGCATGGACACTTTTCGGCAAAGCGGCGAATCGCTGGCCGGGCGCTTTTTTGGCCTGCGCCTGCACCCAATCTCGGTGCGCGAGTGGAGCGAACAGAGTGGCGCTACGCCCGAAGACGCGCTTACGCACCTGCTGGCGCGCGGCGGCTTTCCAGAGCCGTGTTTGGCCGAAAACGACGAAGAAGCCCAGCGCTGGCGCCGCCAGTACTTTGACGGCCTGGTGCGCAACGACGTGCTGGAGTTCTCGCGCATCCAAGAGCTGGGCACCATCCGCTTGTTTGCCGAAATGCTGCGCACGCGCGTGGGCGCGCCCCTGTCGCTCGCCAGCATCGCGCGCGACCTGGCGGTGTCGCCGGTCACGCTCAAAAAATACCTCGATATCTTGGAGGCGCTGTTCATCGTGTTCGTGGTGCGCCCCTGGCACCACAACATTGGCCGCGCCGTGCTTCAAGCGCCCAAGGTCTATTTTTATGACACCGGCCTGGTGGACGGCGACGAGGGCATCCGCTTTGAAAACCTGGTGGCTACCGCGCTCTACAAGCAAGTGCAGTGGCAGCACGACGTGCAGGGTAAAGAGGTCGGTTTGCACTACATCCGCACCAAAGACGGCGCCGAAGTGGACTTCGCCCTGCGCGAAAAGGCCCAGCTCACCGAACTGGTGGAATGCAAACTCTCCGACGACAAACCCCAGCGCGCGCTAGTTCGTTTTGCCAGCGAACAAGCGCCAGTCAAAGCCGTGCAGGTGGTGCGCAACCTGCGGCATTCCTTCACACTGGGCGCGGTGGAGGTGGTGCAGGCGGCGGGGTATTTAAGGGGGCTGGGGGCTTGAGCGTGAAGCGCGCGACGCATTGCTTCTAACCCGCCCCAAACTCCTCCCCCATCTCCCGCGCCCGCGCTTGCGCTGCCTGCATGGCGGCAATGAAGGCCGGCTTGATGCCGCTGGCCTCCATGGCGGTTAGCGCGGCGTAGGTGGTGCCACCTTTGCTGGTGACGCGCTGGCGCAGCACTTCGGGCGGCTCGGGGGAGGCCTTGGCCAGTTCGCCGGCGCCAATAAAGGTGGCTATGGCCAGTTGGTAGGCCTGCGCGGCGTCCAGGCCCATGCCGATTCCGGCCTCGCGCATGGCCTCCATGAAATAAAACATATAGGCCGGTCCCGAGCCTGAGAGCGCGGTCACCGCGTCAATTTGCGCTTCGGCGCCCACCCACATTGCCTCGCCGGTGCTGCCCAAAACCTGGTTGACCAGTGCTTTGTCAGCCTCGTTGACGGCCGCGCGGGCGAACAGGGCAGTAATGCCCTTGCCAATGAGCGCCGGCGTGTTGGGCATGGCGCGCACCACGCGCTCGCTGCCCAGCCAATGCGTAATCGTGTCGCTGCGGATGCCAGCGGCCACGCTCAGGTGCAGGGCGGCGCGGGTGTGGGCTTGCGCTTGGGCGGCGGCGTCTTTGAAGGTTTGGGGCTTGACGGCCCAGACCACGAGGTCGGCGTGGGCCAAAAAGTTGCCCGCTTGGGGCCGCGCGGTGATGCCAAACTGGCGCAGCAAGCTGGCGCGCGCCTCGTCAAAAGGCTCGACCACGTCGATGTGGTCGGCAGGCCAGCCTTGCTTGCGCAGGCCGCCGATGATGGCGCTGGCCATATTGCCGCCGCCTATGAATGCAATGGTTTGGGTCATGCCCATCAGTGTAGGTCAGGGGATGCCCTATCCCGTAAACAGAGCAATGCATAATCTGCTGCGCAGCGCAGCATGACGGCACGCCCCCCGCTGTATGAACGGTGCGTCTTCTATCTTCTGGGCGTGTGTTGCACCTATTTCAAAGCAAATGGTAATCATCCAGCAGCAGTTTGAACAGGCGATGGGGGCTACCATCACGGCCTTCAATAATGGCAAGCTGGAAGCGGCCGCGCTGATGTGTCGCGGTATTTTGGGGGGCCGCCCTAATGACCCTGCAGTCCATCAATTGATGGCTGTCATTTGCTTGCAGCAACACAAACCGGTCGATGCACTTCATCACATTGGTCGCAGCCTGGAAGGCCGACCCGACCATGTGCTCTCACTGGTGATTGCAGGACGCATTGCCTGGGCTTTGCGGGACTTGGATGCCGCCTTGGTTTTATTAAAGAAGGCAACCATCTTTGCGCCCCAGGAGCGTGAGCCCCTGTATGTCATGGGTTCCATACTGGTCGAGCAAGGCAAACTTGCGCTCGCGGTGGAGGTGTTTTTGCAGCTTATCCAGCTTGATCCCTCTCATGCGCAGGCCTGGTGCCGTCTGGGCGCAGCCCTTCAGCAAGCGGGTCTGCAGGACCGGGCAGAAGTAGCCCTGGAGCGGGCGATTGCGTTGGACAGAAGCCAGGTCGATGCGTGGTTCCATATGGGTTTGCTGCGGCAGGACAAGGCTGACTTTGCGG
>CAIYQF010000002.1 GCA_903928325.1 uncultured beta proteobacterium
AGCACCTGAAGCTGCCGCACTACGTGGACTTCCAGTCCGAGCTGGAGCTGGTGCGCAAAATGCGCCAGTCCTTTTCCGCCCCAGGAGACGCGCATGGACCAGCCTGAAGCAAGCCACGCGGCGCTGGTGCGCGACCCGCACATCAACTTCGCTTACCTCGACGAGCGCACCAAGCGCATGATCCGCCGCGCCATCCTCAAGGCAGTGGCCATCCCCGGCTACCAGGTGCCGTTTGGCTCGCGCGAAATGCCGCTGCCCTACGGCTGGGGCACGGGCGGCATCCAGGTCACAGCCTCCATCATCGGGCCAGACGACGTGCTGAAGGTGATTGACCAGGGCTCGGACGACACAGTGAATGCGGTCAACATCCGGCGCTTTTTCCAGCGCACCACCGGCGTGGAGGTCAGCATCGACACCACGGCGGCCAGCATCATCCAAACGCGCCACCGCATTCCAGAGACGCCCTTGCAGGCCGGGCAAATCCTGGTCTACCAGGTGCCAGTGCCCGAACCCATGCAACACCTGGAGCCGCGCGAGGTGGAGACGCGCAAGCTGCACGCCTTGCAGGAGTACGGCCTCATGCACGTCAACCTGTTTGAGGACCTGGCGCACTACGGCCACATTGCCACCACTTACGACTATCCCGTCCTGGTGAACGGCCGCTACATCATGTCGCCCTCGCCCATCCCCAAGTTCGACAACCCCAAGATGCACCAGAACCCGGCCCTGCAACTGTTTGGCGCCGGGCGGGAAAAGCGCATTTATGCGGTGCCACCGTTCACCGATGTGGAAAGCCTGGGCTTTGAGGACCATCCGTTTGAGGTGCAGCGCTGGGACCACCCATGTGAAATTTGCGGTGCGCGCGACAGCTTTTTGGACGAGGTGCTGGTCGACGACCAGGGCTCGCGCATGTTTGTTTGCTCAGACTCGGACTACTGCGCCAAGCAGCAAGCCCTGCACACACCGGCGATCACCCCGCCCCCGGAGGCTGCGTGATCCACGATGCCACACAGCCCCTGCTGCGCGTGCAAAACCTGCACTGCGCCTATGGCGCGCGCGCCGTGGTGCGTGACATTTCCTTGGATCTCTGGCCCGGCGAGGTGCTGGCCATCGTGGGCGAATCGGGTTCTGGCAAAACCACTTTGCTCAATGCCCTGGCCGCGCGCCACACGCCCACCAGCGGCACGGTGGCGTTTGCGATGCGGGACACCGGGCTGCAAGACATTTACGCCCTATCCGAGGCCCAAGCCCGCCTGCTGGCGCGCACCGACTGGGGCTTTGTCCACCAACACGCCGCCGACGGCCTGCGCATGAATGTATCGGCCGGCGCCAATGTGGCCGAGCGTTTGATGGCGCTGGGCCAGCGCCACTACGGCAACTTGCGCGCCCAGGCCAGCGAATGGTTGGCGCGGGTGGAGATCGACCCCAGCCGCATCGACGACCGGCCCGACACCTTCTCAGGCGGCATGCGCCAGCGCCTGCAAATTGCCCGCAACCTGATCACCCAACCGCGCCTGGTGTTCATGGACGAACCCACCTCCGGGCTGGACGTGTCGGTGCAAGCGCGCCTCTTGGACATGCTGCGCATGCTGACCCGGCAGATGAACCTGGCGGCAGTCATCGTCACCCACGACCTGGCTGTTGCGCGCCTCCTGGCCCAGCGCATGCTGGTGATGCAGGGCGGCGTGGCGGTGGAAACGGGCTTGACCGACCAGGTGCTCGACGACCCGCAGCACGCTTATACCCAGCTTTTGGTTTCTTCGGTACTGCCGCCATGACACCCACCCAAACTCCGGCGCCCACCGCCTTGCTCGACATGCAATCCGTGGGCAAGCAGTTTGTGCTGCACCTGCAAAACAGCACCGCGCTGCCGGTGCTCAGCGGTTTTGACCTGAGGCTGATGCCCGGCGAGTGCGTTCGCCTGAGCGGCCCCTCGGGCATGGGCAAGAGCACGGTGCTCAAGCTCGCTTTTGGCAACTACCGCGCCACCAGTGGGCGCATCTGGGTGCGCAACACCGACGGCCAGCAGATCGACATCACCCAGGCCGACGCCCGCACCGTGCTGCACCTGCGCACCCACGCCATGGGCTATGTGAGCCAGTTTTTGCGCGTGATTCCGCGTGTGGCGGCGATTGACATCGTGGCCGCGCCCTTGCTCGAAGGCGCGGAGGGCGGCTTCACGCCGGCGCAGGCGCGCGAACAAGCGGCGCTGTGGTTGACCCGCCTGCGCATTGCGCCCTCGCTCTGGCAGTTGCCACCGGCCACCTTCTCGGGCGGCGAGCAGCAACGCATCAACATCGCGCGCAGCTTTATCAAGCCCCGGCCCCTGTTGCTGCTGGACGAACCCACCGCCTCGCTGGACCCGGAGAACACCCAAACCGTGATCGATTTAATTTCTGAGGCGCGCGCCCAGGGCATCGGCATCCTCGGTATCTTTCACGACGCGGTCGTAGCCCAGGCAGTGGCCACCCGTACTGTGGATATGCAAACTTTTCAAGCGACACCATGAACACCCCAAGCGCCACCCCTATCACCTTCACCAACGCACGCCTGGTGCTCGCCGACGAGGTGGTGCACGGCAGTGTGCATTGCCAAAGCGGCAGCATCACCGCCATGGACCTGGGCGACAGCGGGGTCGCTGGCGCCATCGACCTGCAAGGCGACTACCTGATCCCCGGCATGGTGGAAGTGCACACCGACAACTTTGAGCGCCACCTCATGCCCCGCCCCAAGGTGCGCTGGGACGACGCAC
The DNA here is from genome assembly GCA_903928325.1 of uncultured beta proteobacterium. GTDB lineage: Bacteria > Pseudomonadota > Gammaproteobacteria > Burkholderiales > Burkholderiaceae_C > Allorhodoferax. Next base: position 2,753 of record CAIYQF010000002.1, read on the forward strand.
CCGCACTCTTGGCGCACGACGCCGAGATTGCCGCCGCTGGCATCACCACGGTGCTCGACGCACTGGGCGTGGGCGAGTCTGACCCTGAGAGCGTGCGCGGCAGCGAGTGGGATTCGGTGCTTGATTGCTTGAGTGACTTTTCGCAACGTGGCGTGCTGCGTGCCGAGCACTTGCTGCACGTGCGCTGCGAGCTGCCTGCGCCCAACACGCTAGAACTGTTCACGCCCTTTATCGGCAACCCGATGGTGCGCATGGTGTCTTTGATGGACCATACGCCCGGCCAGCGCCAGTGGGAAAACATAGAACACGCTTGGATTTATTTCACCGGCAAAAAAGGCTGGAGCCAGGCCAAATTTGAAGAGCGCGTGGCGCAGTCCAAAGAACACCAGGCGCGCTACGCGCAGCCGCACCGCACCTACTTCACGGCCTATTGCAAGCAGCACGGCATTGCATTGGCCAGCCACGACGACACCACGGTGGCGCACGTGGAAGAGGCCTTTGCCGAGGGCGCCACGGTGAGCGAATTCCCCACCACCATCGCCGCCGCACAAGCAGCGCACGCGCGCAACATGGCCACCATCATGGGCGGGCCCAATGTGGTGCGCGGCGGCTCGCACTCGGGTAACGTCTCGGCCATTGAACTCGCACGCATGGGCTTGGTGGACATTTTGTCCTCCGACTACGTGCCTGGCAGCCTGCTGTCAGCGGTGGTGCGCCTGACCGAAGTGGCCGGTTTGAGCCTGCCCCAAGCCGTCGCCTTGGTCAGCCACAATCCGGCGCGCTCCATCGGCCTGCATGACCGCGGCGCGATTGCGCTGGGCCTGCGCGCAGACCTGGTGCAAGTGCGCATGACCGCCTTGCCCGACGGGCGCCAACAACCCATCGTGCGCGCCGTGTGGCGCGGCGGCGTGCGGGTGGTCTAAAAGTCGTCATTGCGCTGACACAGAGCATCCCTAAGCTGAAAGCCATGCAGCAACTCACACTCAAACACCTGACCAAACGCTTTGGCAAGAACACGGCGGTGGACGGCGTGTCACTCACCGTAGAAGCCGGCAGTTTTGTTGGCGTGATTGGGCGCTCAGGCGCGGGCAAGTCCACCTTGCTGCGCATGATCAACCGCCTCAATGAACCCTCCGAGGGCAGCATCCACTATGACGACACGGTGGTGACCGACCTGCACGGTCAGGCGCTGCGCCAATGGCGTCGCAATTGCGCCATGGTGTTTCAGCAGTTCAACCTGGTAGGTCGCCTGGACGTGTTGACCAATGTACTGATGGGTCGCCTGACCAGCGTGCCCACTTGGCGCGCGCTGCTGACGATGTGGAGCGAGGCCGACAAGCTCGCCGCCCTCGAAGCCTTGGACCGCTTTGGCATGGCCGACTTTGCCGCCCAGCGCTGCGACCAGTTGTCCGGCGGCCAGCAACAGCGCGTCGCCATCTGCCGCGCCTTGGTGCAGCAGCCGCAAATCATTTTGGCCGACGAACCCATCGCGTCGCTGGACCCTCGTAACACCCAGTTGGTGATGGACGCGCTGCGCAGCATCAACCGTGACCTGGGGATTACCGTGCTGTGCAATTTGCACGCGCTGGACGTGGCGCGCAGCTACTGCGACCGTTTGGTGGGCATGTCTGCCGGGCGCGTGGTGTTTGACGGCGCGCCTGGTGCATTGACCGAAGACTTGGTGCACACGCTTTACGGCATGGACGCCACCGAGGTGCAGATCAGCCCCTCGGCGCTGGATCATAGCGCTGGGGTGGTGCTGCCGTTTACCCGCCACGTTCACATCGCTTAACCCCGTTTCGTTTTCCCCGATTCCCGTCTCACTCTTTCCCCTTTATCAATTACAAGGAAACACCATGTTCAATCGCCGCGTCCTCCTCGCACTCGCTGCCTCCAGCGCCCTGATGGCCTCGGCCCAGGCCCAAGACTGGAAAGCCAAATACCCCGAGCTGGTGTTTGCCAGCATCCCTGCCGAAAACGCCGCTGCGGTGACAGAACAGTGGGGCGACTTTGCCGCCTACCTGTCGCGCGAGATCGGCGTGCCTGTCAAGCTGCGCGTCGCTGGCGACTACGCCGCCGTCATCGAAGGCCAGCGCGCTGAACAAATCCACATCGCTTACTACGGCCCGGCGTCCTATGCCCGCGCCCGCATGGTCGGCGTCAAGACCACGCCGTTTGCCATTGAGGTGAACAAGGGTGGTATCAAAGGTTATTACTCGGTGCTGTGGGTGAAGGCCAACTCGCCTTACCAAAAAGTGGAAGACCTCAAGGGCAAAAACATCGCCTTTGTCGACCCCAATTCCACCTCGGGCAACAACGTACCACGCTACGCCTTGGACAAAATGGGCATCAAGCCCGAAGAGTTTTTTGGCAAGGTGGTGTACAGCGGCAGCCACACCAACGCCATCATGGCGCTGAACCAAGGCACGGTGGACGTGGCCGCCAACCAATGGTTTAGCGACACCGACTCCGAAGTGACACGCATGGCCGACAAAGGCATGGTCAAAAAAGAGGACTTCCGCGTCATTTACAAGTCTGACCAGATCGTGAACTCGCCGATCGCTTACTTGGACAGCCTGCCCACCGATTTGAAGAAGAAGATAGAACAAGCCTTTCTTGACTTTGCCAAGAAAGACAAAGCGGCCTTTGACAAGTATTCCGGTGGCAAGTACGACCCGTTCCAGCCCATCACCCACGAAGCCTACCTGCCGGTCATCGAACTCAACAAGTTCGTCGACGTGCTGCGCAAAAAGTAAGCTAGCGTGAGTCTGCCGAGCCACCTGGGCCAGGCCTACGCGCACGCCGTGGCCGCCAAGCGCCGCCAGGTGTGGATTGGGCTGCTGGTGTTGGGCGTGTGTGTACTCTTGTCGGGCAAAGTGGCCGAGATATCGGCTGCCAAGTTCGCCGACAACATCGGCAACTTCAGCAACTACATCGACCGCATCGCGCACTTGGAAAGCGGCCAGTGGGTCATCAGCGACCCGGCAGAGTGGTTCTGGGGATGGAAAAAATGGCTGGCCCTGATGGGCGAGACCCTGCTCATGGCTTACGTCGGCACCTTGCTGGGTGCAGCCGCTGCGCTGGTCTTGTGCTTTCTGGCCAGCAAGAACATGACGCAGAGCGCCTGGCTGGTATTTGCGACCCGGCGCCTCCTGGAGTTTGCGCGCACCGTTCCCGAGATGGTGTTTGCGCTGATTTTTGTCGTGGCCTTTAGTTTGGGGCCGCTGCCTGGCATCCTGGCGCTGGCCATTCACACCACGGGCGCCTTGGGCAAGCTGTTTGCCGAGGTGGTCGAGAACGTCGACATGAAACCGGTGGACGGCGTGCTGGCCACGGGCGGCACCTGGTTGCACAAGGTGCGCTTTGCGGTGCTGCCGCAGGTGGCGTCCAACTTTGCCAGCTACGCCTTGCTGCGCTTTGAGATCAATGTGCGCGGCGCGGCGGTGCTGGGCTTTGTGGGCGCGGGCGGCATTGGGCAAACGCTGTTGGAGGTGATCCGCAAGTTTTACTACGCCGACGTGAGCGCCTTGCTGGTGTTGATTATTGCCACGGTCATGCTGATTGACGCTGGCACCGAGCGCATACGCCACCGCCTCTTGGGCCAGGAGCGCCAAGCATGAGCGTGCAGCAGTTACCGGGTGCGGCCTCAGCCCTTGCCCAAAGGCAGCAGGCGCTGCGCACGCGTTACGCGGCGCACTTTCAGCCCGTGTACCGGGGGCGTCTGGGCGCGTTTTCTGTGGCCATCCTGGCCGTCTTGGTATTCGCCTATGGCGTGTACAGCCTGGACATGTCCTACGCGCGCATCGTGGGTGGCCTGGGTGAACTGGGCAGGATGGTGCTGCGCATGCTTCCACCCGAGCCGGGTAGCTGGTCACTTGCGGGCATTTACGCTTACGCGATGCTGGAGACCTTGGCCATTGCTTTGCTGGGCACCTTGTTGGCCGCCATCGTGGCCTTTCCACTGGGCTTTTTGGCCGCGCGCAACACCACGCTGAACCGTGTGGTGCAGTTCTTCGCGCGCCGCAGCTTTGACACCTTGCGCGGCGTCGACATCCTGATCTGGGCGCTGATTTGGATCAACGTGGTGGGCCTGGGGCCGTTTGCCGGGGTGCTGGCACTGTTCATGTCAGACCTGGGCAGCTTTGGCAAGCTGTTTTCTGAAGCCATCGAAGCCGCCGACGACAAGCCGGTCGAAGGCGTGGTGTCCACCGGCGGCTCGTCCTTGACGGCGGTGCGTTTTGGCATCTTGCCCCAGCTGCTGCCGGTGCTGCTCAGCCAGGTTTTGTATGCCTTTGAGTCCAATACCCGCAGCGCCTCCATCATTGGCATTGTGGGTGCGGGCGGCATTGGCTTGATCTTGTCGGAGCAAATCCGCACCCTGGAATTGCAGCAAATGGCGTTTGTGATTTTGCTCATCTTGGCCACCGTGTCGCTGATTGATTTTTGCTGCGCCCGCATCCGCTTTTCCATCATTGGCGTGCGCGCGCGGTAGACGCCCCGCCACCGTTACGCATTTACACCGGAGGCCTCCATGTCCTTGTCCATCCCCGAGATCGTCCAACTCCTGGGCAGCCGCGCCACCACCTGGTACGGCCAGGAGGCGGTCAGCCAGCTCGACCACGCATTGCAATGCGCGCACCTGGCCGAACTGGCCAACGAGGCGCCAGAGACCGTGGTGGCCGCGCTACTGCACGACCTGGGCCATATGCTGAGCGCCGATCAGGGCGCAGTTCCCGACCAGGACGCGCTGCCCGCCAAAGACGATTTGCACCAGTTTGTGGCCCTGCCGTTTTTGCGCAGCCTGTTCCCGGACGCGGTGTTAGAGCCCATCAAGCTGCACGTGGACGCCAAGCGCTATTTGTGCGCCGTGGATGCGCCGTACTGGGATTCGCTGTCGCCCGCATCCAAGCACAGCCTGGAGTTGCAAGGGGGGCGTTTCAACGAAGCGCAAGTGCTTGCGTTTGAAGACCTGCCGTTTTATGCCGAAGCCGTGCGCCTGCGCCGCTACGACGACCTGGCCAAAGAGCCTGGAAAACCCACACCCTCCTTGGCGCACTACACGGCAACCATGGAGCAACTGGTCGCCTGAGCGCGCGCCTAGCGAGGCGACGCCAAGCGCTCAGCCACCCGCCGCATTGAGCTCGAGCTCAAATGCTTCTACGTAGGCCTCTTGCTTGTGGGTTTCAATTGCGCCCGGGCGGTACTGGCGGATGCGCGCAATGGCTGCATCGCTGCCCCAACCCCAGGCCTTGAACAAGCTCGCTGCCAGTGTGCCAGTGCGGCCCTTGCCGTGCGCGCAGTGGATCACGATGTTGCCGGACTGCAATACAGCGGTGAGCTGTGGCACCAAGCGGCGCCACTGCGCGGTCACCGCCCGCGAGGGAACACCATAGTCCACCACCGGCAACTGGTGCCACGCGATGCCATGCAGGCCCAAGTGGTGGGAGAGGTTTTTCGCCCCCAGACGTTGCAACTCCAGCGTATCGAGCAAACTCACCACCACGCGCACCCCCTGCTGCGCAATGGAGCTGACGTCCTGGGCCAGTGCGCCTTCCGAACTACCTGCGTCGGGGCGGGCGCCTGGGCAGGCGGACATACCCAAGCGCCCGGCCCAGGGCGTAGGCGCGAAATCAATATGCAAACAGGTCGGAGCAAACGCGGTCATCCCGCATTTATAGCCCACCGGTGAGACGCGGTGATGACACCGGTGGCGCGTGGTGCGCCCTGGGTCTATTTCAGCGCCAGTCGCATCTGGTCGATCACGGCCTGGTAGTCGGGCTTGCCAAAAATAGCGCTGCCCGCCACAAAGGTGTCGGCCCCGGCGTCTGCCACGCGGCGGATGTTGTCGGTCTTGATGCCGCCGTCCACCTCTAGGCGAATGTCTTTGCCGCTGGCGTCAATGCGCCTGCGCACGTCCTCAATCTTGCGCAGCGCCGAGTCAATAAAGCCCTGGCCGCCAAAGCCGGGGTTGACGCTCATGATCAGCACCAGATCGCAGAGCTCCAGG
>CAIYQF010000003.1 GCA_903928325.1 uncultured beta proteobacterium
CGGGTAAATCATGCCCAGCGCGACGCCGCTGTACACGAGTTGAAGCAAGATAGCCATAAATTATTTTCCACCCAAAAATCAAATCTACAACCCCTTGCACCGGGGCCTATGGCGACATCGGTCGCCTATGAAAGAAACTCGCCAGCCCCAAAAGGGCTGGCGAGTTTGCGTGCGCTGGCAGAGCCTCAAGGCCCCGTTATTTTTTGACTATCAATGCGCCCTTGGCGTTAACGTCTTTGACGCGAACTTCAGACGCCTTTTTTTGGTCTTCTTCGTAGGCATACACGACTTTCTCACCCTTAACTTCGCCGAACACGGGAATGTTTGCCGTGATGGCCTCATGATCCTTGGCGGTGAACGGCTTGTTGTACGTGGTGACGACACCGTCGATGGGAGCCTTCAAGTTTTCAAGTGCCTCCTTGATCTTGGGGCCATCGGTCGAATTGGCTTGTTTGATGGCGGCAGCCAGCAGGTAAATCGAATCGTAACCCTGTGCGGCGGATACAGGCGAGTCAATACGGGCATTCTTCGGGTTGAAGGTGCGCAGGTAGTTGATGATGAAGGATTGGCGCTTGGGCGTGGTGGGCTGTTGAATAAAGGTTTGCGGCATGCGTGCGCCCTCACCGCCAGGTCCGGCATTGTCAATAAAGTTGGCCATAGACAAAGTCCAGCTACCAATCATGGGAACCTTCCAACCTAATTTGGTCATGCCGTTGGCAATTTGCGCCAACTCGGGTCCGATGGCATACGTAAGGACCACTTCAGCGCCAGCTTCTTTGGCTTTGAGCAGCTGGGCAGTCATGTCCACGTCTTTAACGTTGAACTTCTCCACCGCCACCGCTTTGATGCCTTTGAGCTCAAGCGCTTTTTCCAAGTCGCTGCGGCCCAGTTGTCCGTAGTTGGTTGAGTCAGCCAAGATGGCAACCTTGCTGAATTTGCGCCGCGTAATCGCCTCTTCCACGATCATCGGCGCCTGGATGCTGTCATGCGCCGCGTTGCGGAAGATGTAGTTCTCAGGCTGGTCGTCAAACTGGTGGGTGATGATGGAGCCCGTGGCCACGTTGTTCATGACCGGAATCTTGGCTTCTTGGTAGAAGCGCTGCGATGCCAAGGCCACGCCGGTGTTGATGAAGCCGACCGTGGCGGTGACTTTTTCCTTGTTGATCAACTCCTGGGCGATTTGCACGCCGCGCTCGTTCTTGGCTTCGTCATCGCGTTCGATGATTTGAAGCTGGCGCCCCATTACGCCGCCGGCCTTGTTGATCTCATCGACAGCAAGCTTGACACCGTCACGCATGCTCACGCCCATGGATGAAGATCCGCCCGTAAACGGGCCGGACACACCGATCTTGATGGCTTCAGCGGCATAAGCCAGGCCGGCATAAGCCACCACAGCAGCGGCGATTGCCACTTGCGAGGCCAGTTTTGCAAAACGAATTGTCATGTTGTCTCCAATATAAAAAATGATTCATCCGATGCGCTGCGTTGCGCAACCGCAAGGCCGACCGCATGGGGACGACCATGAGCTACCCTGATGGGCTAATCTAATCGAAACTTACTTACAGGGGCTTACGTACAAACCCCTGACCCCGGCATTATGAGCCGACTTGCGCTGATCATTTTTCAGTCCGCTGCTCAATTTTTTTCAAAGGCTGCGGTTAAACATCGGGACCAAGGGTTAACCCTTGGATCGCGCAAACGCCACGTCAAACGAGGCCGCGCACGGTGTTCATCGCTTCTTCGACCCGCTCCACGGCGTGAACGGTTATGCCCTCGATGGGCTTTTTAGGCGCATTGGCCTTGGGCACGACGGCGACTGTGAAACCCAATTTGGCTGCTTCTTTCAGCCGCTCCTGGCCGCGCGGCGCAGGGCGCACCTCGCCGGCCAAGCCCACTTCACCAAAGGCGAGAAAGCCCTTGGGCAGCGGTTTGCCGCGCAAGGACGAGGTGATGGCCAACATCACCGCCAAGTCTGCCGCGGGCTCGCCAATGCGCACGCCGCCCACCGCGTTGATGAACACGTCCTGGTCCATGCACGCCACCCCGGCGTGGCGGTGCAACACCGCCAGCAGCATCGCCAAGCGGTCTTTGTCCAGGCCCACGCTCAGGCGCCGTGGGCTGGGGCCGCCGCTGTCCACCAGCGCCTGGATTTCCACCAGCAGCGGGCGCGTGCCCTCCAGCGTAACCATGACGCAGCTGCCGGGCACCGGCTCGGCGTGCTGGCTCAAGAAAATGGCGCTGGGGTTGCTGACCCCCTTGAGCCCGCGCTCGGTCATAGCAAAAACGCCCATCTCGTTGACCGCACCAAAACGGTTTTTGATGGCACGCACCAGCCGAAACTGGCTGTGCGTGTCGCCCTCAAAGTACAGCACGGTGTCGACCATGTGCTCCAGCACGCGCGGCCCGGCCAGCGCGCCCTCTTTGGTCACATGGCCTACAAGCACGATGCACACGCCGCTGGCCTTGGCCGCGCGCGTCAGGTGCGCAGCGCATTCACGCACCTGGGCCACCGAGCCGGGCGCACTCGTAAGTTGCTCGGAATAGACGGGCGGTAGGGAGACGATCACCGCGACATCCGGGCTGTGCGCAGTCAGGGTGGCTAGGATTTTTTCCAACTGGATTTCCGCCAGCACCTTGACCTGGGACCGGTCCAGCCCCAAGCGGCGCGAGCGCAACGCCACCTGTGCGCCACTTTCTTCGC
>CAIYQF010000004.1 GCA_903928325.1 uncultured beta proteobacterium
CGTCCTGCAGGCCCTGGGCGAGCACGCGCAACAGCACATTCGCCCCCGCCTGCACCAGCGTGTGCTCAACGTGTTGGCGTCGGGGCAGGCGCTGGCGCAGCCGGTGGCGCGGCGTGTCACCGTTTTTGGCATGAGCCAAGTGCCCTGGAGCACCATGGAGCTGCTCGCAGGCCTGGCACCCCACAGCCAGGTGATGCTGGCCATACCAAACCCCTGCCGCTTTTACTGGGGCGACATCATGGATGGGCGTGAACTGCTGCACGCCGGTCGACGGCGCCAAGCCCCGCGCACGTTGGCCGGGCAGCCTGCCCTGGCGCCGGACACGCGGGCGCTGGAGGACATGCACGCCCACGCCCACCCGCTGCTGGCGGCCTGGGGGAGGCAAAGCCGCGACTTCATACGCCTGCTCGATGTGTTTGACGATGTGGAACAAAGCCGCCAGCGGTTTCAAGAGACGCGGCTCGACCTGTTCGGCGACCAGCAAGAGCAAGCCGACGATTCGCTGTTGCTACGGGTACAAAAGCGCATCCGCGACCTGGTCCCCCTGCACGAGGGCCTGGCAGCACCCCTGCGCAGTCAGGACCGCTCCATCGTCTTTCACAGCGCCCACAGCCCGGTGCGCGAGCTCGAAATACTGCACGACCAGTTGCTCCACCTTCTAGCGACTTCGGGCGATGCAGCGCTGAACCCGCGCGAGGTGGTCGTCATGGTGCCCGACATCGAGGCCATGGCCCCGGCCATTCGGGCCGTATTTGGCCAATACAAGCGCCAGGACCCGCGCTTTATCCCGTTTGACATTGCCGACCTGGGTGCCCTGGCCAGCAGCCCGCTGATCGGCGCCCTCGCCTGGCTGCTTCAGCTGCCCCAGCAACGCTGCCGCATGAGCGAGCTTTTCGACTTGCTCGAGGTACCAGCGATTGCCGCACGGTTTGGCATTGCACAAGACGACGTGCCACGCCTGACGCAGTGGATGACCGGCGCAGGCATCCGCTGGGGTCTGCACGCGGGCCACCGCGCCGACCTGGGCATGGCCGCGTGCGGCGACCAAAACAGCGCCTGGTTTGGACTGCGCCGCATGTTGCTGGGCTTTGCCAACGGTGCCGTTGCCGTTGCCGACCCCCTGCCCAGTCTGGGTGCAATAGAGCCGTATGCCGAAGTCGGTGGGCTCGACGCCGAGCTGGCAGGCTCGCTGGCCCAGATGCTCCAAGCGCTGGACCACTGGTGGGTCCAAGCGCGCTGCGACGGCACGCCCGCCCAGTGGATGCAGCGCTGCGAGGCCCTGTTGCAATCGATGGTGCTAGCCCAGTCCGACACCGACCGCCTGGCCTTGCGCGCCTTGGAAGATGGTCTGCGCGACTGGCTGCTGGCCTGTGAACACGCTGCCTTTGACCAAGAAGTTCCTCTGGTCGTTGCGCGTGCGGCATGGTTGCAGGCGGTGGAAACGCCAAAAATGAACCAGCGGTTTCGGGCTGGGGGCGTCACGTTTTGCACGCTAATGCCCATGCGCGCCATTCCGTTTGAAGTGGTGTGTTTGCTTGGTATGAACGACGGC
>CAIYQF010000005.1 GCA_903928325.1 uncultured beta proteobacterium
AGGCCGAGCAGTACATCGCAGGCGGCTTTGTGCGCGTGGACGGAGTGGTGGTGGAAGACCCGCCATTTCGCGTGCTGCAACAGGCCGTCACGGTAGACCCCGACGCCAGCTTGCTGAACCTGAGCGCCATCACCCTGGTGCTGAACAAGCCACCCGGCTGGCTGGACGGCCTGACGGAGGCCCCCATTCCCAGCCCGCACTACAAGGGCAAAAAGCCCAAGGTGCATACGGCGCGCGAACTGCTCACGCCCGCGCACCGCAGCCCGACGGACGCGAGCGACACGCGCGTGCTCAAGCGCCACTTCAATGCCCTAGAGGCCAGCGTGGCGCTGGAGACCGGCGCCAGCGGTCTGGTGGTGTTTACCCAAGACTGGCGCACCCAGCGCAAGCTGACCGAAGACCTGGCGGTGATGGAGCATGAGCTGATGCTAGAAGTGCAGGGCGAGGTGCTGCCCGAGGCGCTGATTCCCATAGAGCGCGCGCTGCGAGACGAGCGCCAACGCCTGCCGCACGCCAAGGTGAGCGTGGGCAGCTCCGGGCCGCAAGGCAGCCGGCTGCGCCTGGCGGTCAAGGGCGCCCACCCCGGCTTGGCCGCGCACCTGTGCGAGATCGCTGGGCTGGAGCTGGTCGCCCTGCGCCGCATTCGCCTGGGGCGCGTGGGCTTGGGCGATGTGGGGCCAGGGCAGTGGCGCTATCTGGGGGCGCACGAGCGGTTTTAAGCCCGCGTTACCCCGGTTTCGAGCACCGCCTCAGGCCGGATGCACCACCACAAGCCAGGCACTGGCTGCGGTTTTGCCAGGGTTGCGGATGGCATGGGGGCGGTCGGCGGCGTAGCGGGCTGTTTCGCCGACATTGAGCGTTTGGGTTTCATCCCCTGCAGACACCTCTAACGTACCGGTTTGCACCGTCAGGTGTTCGCGCGTACCGTCTTCGTGGGCGCTGGAGTCCAGGGCGCCGCCGGCTTGCACCGTCAGCGCGTACCACTCAAACTGGCCGGCCAGCTCAATCGGACCCAAGATACGCAGCTCGCACAACCCGTCCGGGCTGCGCAGCGAGGGCGCGCCATGCGCCGGCACAAAACCCATAGCGGGTGCGGCAGCGGGGGCAGCGCCGCCCAGCAGCTCGGCCAGCGGCACGCCCAGCGCGTTGGCCAGGCGCCAGACCACGGCCACCGTCGGGTTGGCCTGCGCGCGCTCGATTTGCGAGAGCATGGACTTGGACACCCCCGCCAGGCGCGACAGCTCGTCGAGCGACAGCGCCCGGCTTTGGCGCAGTGCCGCCAACGCGGCACCCACGCGCGGCGGCTCTGAGACAGGTGCGGCCTTGGCCGCTGCGGAACGGGGTGAAGCAGAACGAGAAGCCACAAAATTTCCTTTATAGTGCGTATTGTTCGATATAAAGAACAAATAGGTTTATAGCGAACGAATGTGCACGCCATTGTGCACGACGCTTTTACAAGGGTTCCCATGTCCACACCCCCCGCCCCGAGCGCAACGTTTTACGACCACCTTGCCACCGAACTGGCCTCGCTCAAGGCCGCTGGCCTGTACAAAGCCGAGCGCGTCATCACCGGCGCGCAAGGCGCCCACATCCATACCCGTGCGGGGGACGGCAGCGCACGCGAGGTGCTCAATCTCTGCGCCAACAACTACCTGGGCTTATCCTCGCACCCGGCGGTGGTCGAAGCCGCCCACGCGGCGCTGCGTAGCCACGGCTACGGGCTGAGTTCGGTGCGCTTTATTTGCGGTACGCAAGACCTGCACAAAACCCTGGAGGGGCGGCTCTCTCGCTTCTTGGGCACCGAGGACACGATTCTTTATGCCGCGGCCTTTGACGCCAACGGCGGCCTGTTCGAGCCGCTGCTCGGTGAAGAAGACGCGGTCATCAGCGACGCGCTCAACCACGCGTCCATCATCGACGGCATCCGCCTGTGCAAGGCCAAGCGCTACCGTTACCAGCACAACGACATGGCCGATCTGGAACGCTGCCTGGCGCAGGCGCGCGCGGACGGAGCCCGTTTCACCCTGGTGTTCACCGACGGCGTATTTTCCATGGACGGCACGGTGGCGCAGCTCGATGTCATGCGCCGCCTGTGCGACCGCCATGGCGCGCTGCTGGGCGTGGACGAGTGCCATGCCACCGGCTTCATGGGCGCCACCGGGCGCGGCACGCACGAGCACCGGGGGGTGTGGGGGCAGGTGGACATCATCACCGGCACCTTAGGCAAGGCACTGGGCGGCGCCTCGGGCGGCTTTACCAGCGGACGGCGCGAAGTGATAGAACTGCTGCGCCAGCGCTCGCGGCCCTATCTGTTCTCCAACACGCTTG
>CAIYQF010000006.1 GCA_903928325.1 uncultured beta proteobacterium
AGCCACGGTGGCGGACGCGGTGCATTGAAAGCCCGCTTTGCGCCACTGCCGCAGGGCGCTGATGAGCGACCATTTGTCGCTCAGGCTCCAGCCACCGGCCCGCAAAACCCCGGCCAAGAGGTTCCAGGGCTGGGGCCAATCCGGCAGCACCAACCCTTCGGTGTCGGCAAATTGCAGGCACAGCGGCACGCGCAGCAAGGCGTCTTGCGGCTCCACGCCAACCAGGCGCAGCAGCTTGAGGGTTTCTTGGTAGCCACCGATGAGGATGTGTTGGCCGTTGTCCAGGGGCGCGAAGCTGGGGTCGGGCATCAGGGCTGCGGGCGAATGCGCTAAGGCACGCGCGCGCCCACCCAGGCTGCGCGTGGCCTCGACGAGGGTGACACGGTGTCCGGCCTGGACGGCACCCACGGCAGCGGCCAAGCCTGCCCACCCAGCGCCGACGACGCAGACACTTTTACGGCTCACAGCCGCCCCAGCGCCTGGACTTTCCAGGCCAGCCAAAATTTGCGCAACGGCGTAAGGCGCACGCGTTGGGTGAGCACGGGAAATCCTTGCGCCTCTATTTCCCGCAGCAAGGCGCGGTAGATGCTAGCCATCATCAGGCCCGGTTTTTGGCTGCGGTGGTCGGCCGCAGGCAAGAGGGCCAGCGCCTCGTCGTACAAGGCATGCGCGCGCTGGGCCTGGAACTGCATCAAGGCCGTGAAGCGCTCAGACGGCAGGCGCTTGAGGATCGCATGGGCTTTGACGTCAAACTGCTGCAACTCGCTCACCGGCAGGTAGATGCGGCCGCGCTGCGCGTCTTCACCGACGTCGCGGATGATGTTGGTCAGCTGCAAAGCTTGGCCCAACGTGTGCGCATAGACGGTGGTTTGCGTCTGGGTTTGGCCAAAGATGGAGGCGGCCACTTCGCCCACCACACCGGCCACCAGGTGGCAGTAGCGCTGCAGATTGGCGTAGTCCAGGTAGCGGGTTTGCTCCAGGTCCATCTGGCAGCCTTGGATCACGCTGTGCAGGTGGTGCTGGGTAATGCCGTAGTGCGGCGCCAGCGGCATGAGGGCCAGCATGACGGGGTGGCTGGGGCGCCCTGCGTAGGCTTGGGCAACTTCCTGGACCCACCACGCCAGCTTGGTGGCGGCTACACCCAAGTCGATGGCATCGTCGACCACGTCGTCGACTTCGCGGCAAAAGGCATAAAACGCGGTGATCGCTGCGCGACGGGGTGCAGGCAAAAACAAAAAGGCGTAGTAAAAACTGCTGCCTGAGGCGGCCGCCTTTTGTTCCACGTATTGCGCCGGTGTCATGGCGACATTGTCGCTCAGGCCGCTACATCCAGACTGCGCGCCAGAGCAGCAGCGGCGCGTCCCAGGCGCGCAGGCGCGGGCGCTCGTGCAATACCCGGCCTTGCAATGCCTGTACTTTGTCCAGTATGCGCAAGCCGCCTTGCACCACCAGGCGCAGCTCCCAACCGGCACGGCCAGGCACGCGGTGCACCAGGGGCGCGCCGCTTTGCATGCGCTGGCGCGCGCTCGCCGCGCACTCCGCGATCAAGCCGTTGGCCCGGTGCGCCTGCGCGGGGTTACGCAAATCGGCCAGCGTGAGCCCCCAGCGCGCGCAGTTGTCCAGAGCAAAGTAGCAACGCCCGCGCGGCAGGTCGCGGCTGGGGTCTTGCCAAAAGTTGGTCAGTTGCAGGGCACTGCAAATGGCGTCGCTCCAAGCCAGTGACTGCGCGTCATCCACGCCGTACAGGTGCAGCAGCAAGCGCCCCACCGGGTTGGCGGAGCGACGGCAGTAGTCCATCAGCCCGGCTTCGTCGGCGTAGCCAGTGCCGTCGCGGGTCTTTTCGATGTCTTGTACAAAGGCGTCAAGAAGGGCGTGTAGCAGCGCCGCAGGCAGGGCATGGGTCGAGACGGCGTGGCGTAAAGGGATGAAGACCTCGGGCCAGCGCCCAGTCGGCGACGCTGGTTTGGCGCAAGCGGCTTCCAGCTCGGTGCGGTAGGCCTGTACATCGGCCAGACGTTGGATGGGGTTGGCATCGCCTTCATCTGCCAGGTCGTCAGCCGCACGGGCGAAGTGGTAGATCGCGGCAATGGGTGCACGCAGGCGGGGTGGGCAAAGCCAGGAGGCAACGGGAAAGTTTTCGTAATGCGAGATGGGGCGGTGCTGCATAGCCCTATTTTGCCTTGTCGGCTTGACAAAAATGGCCAGTCCGACTAAATTACTAACCGGCTGGTCATTATTAATGCATGCCAAAATTCAAAGCACTTCATTCTTACAGCGCGTCCCAAACCCTATGAAATTCCCGAAGACCTTTCCTCGCTCCACCCTGCTGTTGGCCGCAGTTGTCTTGGCTGCCTGCACCAAGCCGACTCCTCCCTCCGAGCCTGTTCGTGCGGTCAAGGTGCTTGCGGTCGCCAGCGACGGCATTCGCTCTGGCTCCGAGTATTCGGCTGAGGTGCGGCCCCGCGTGGAGTCCCGCCTGGGTTTTCGGGTCAGCGGCAAGCTGTTGCGCAGGATGGTGGAGGTCGGGCAGCATGTGAAGGTGGGGGAGGCATTGGCGCAGCTGGACGCGCAGGATTACAAGCTCTCGTTAGACGCTGCGCGTGCCCAGTTGGCCGCAGCCGTGGCTAACCGCGACCTTGCTGGCGCCGATTTCAAGCGGTTTAAAGACCTGCGCGAGCAAAACTTCATCAGTGCCGCCGAGCTGGAGCGGCGCGAGGTGGCCCTTCAATCGGCCCAGTCCCAGGTGGACCAGGCCCAGGCCCAACTCAGCGCCCAAGGCAACCAAAGCGCCTACACCACGCTGGTGGCTGATGCAGCGGGAGTCATCACGTCGGTGGATGCGGAGCCTGGACAGGTGCTCGCTGCGGGGACTCCGGTGGTTCGCATTGCCCAGGACGGCGCGCGGGATGTGGTGTTTTCGGTTCCGGAAGACAAGGTGGGCAAAGTCACACTGGGTTCGACCGTGGTGGTGCACGCTTGGTCCAGCGCGCTGGTGGCCCAGGCCAAGGTGCGTGAAGTCTCTGCCAGCGCGGACCCGGTGACCCGCACTTTCACGGTCAAGGCTGCTCTGCCGACTGCGGATTTGTGGACGCTGGGAAGTACCGTGGTGGCGGTGCCCGAAGTGCTGGACCGCTCGGGGCCCGTGTTTATTAAGTTGCCTACCAGCGCCCTACAGCACGACGGGAAAACCGCTGCGGTGTGGGTGGTGGAGCGTGCCAGCATGAGCGTGCGCTTGCAGCCCATTGCCATTGCCACGGCAGACGGCAACGAAGTGGTGGTGGCCAGCGGTTTGCAGCCGGGCATGGAGGTGGTGGTAGCCGGCGTGCATGTGCTCTCGCCGGGTCAAAAGGTCACTATTTATCAGGACCCACTGGGCGCTGCACCGCCGCAAAGCACGCCTACCAGTGCAGCGAAGTGAGCCGCACATGAAACAAGACACTCCCAAGCCAGGCTTTAACCTTTCCCGGTGGGCGCTAGAGCACGGCGCGCTGACCCGCTATTTGATGCTGGTGCTGATGGTGTTGGGCATGGCCTCGTACTTTGAGCTGGGCCAGGATGAAGATCCGCCGTTTACCTTCCGGATCATGGTTGTGCGGGCTTTCTGGCCCGGTGCCACCGCCCAGCAAATGGCTGAACAGGTGACCGACAAAGTGGAGCGCGCCCTGCAAGACGTGCCCTACGCCGACAAGATCCGAAGTTTTTCTAAGCCCGGCGAGACGACTATCTTCTTCCAGGTCAAAGACTCCACCAAGCCAGCGGAAGTGGCCAACCTGTGGTACGTGGTGCGCAAAAAGGTAGGCGATATGCGCTTTAACCTGCCATCCGGTGTGCAAGGCCCGTTTTTCAACGATGAGTTTGGGGACGTGTATGGCGTGATTTATGCGCTGGAGGCAGACGGATTTTCCGACGTCGAGGGCAAGGCCGCCGCCGACGACGTGCGGCAGCGTTTGCTGCGTGTACCTGATGTCAACAAGGTAGACCTGTTTGGCGTGCAGGACGAAAAAATCTACATTGAAATTTCGCAAAAGCGCCTAGCCCAACTCGGTCTGGACATGAACCAGGTGCTGGCCCAATTGGGGCAGCAAAACGCGATTGAGAGCGCTGGAACTGTGCAAACGCCCTTGGACGTGGTGCAGGTGCGGGTGGCTGGCCAGTTTGAAGCGGTGCAAGAGCTGCGCGCCATGCCGATTCGCGGCGTCTCGGGCAACCAGATCCACTTGGGCGATATCGCCGAGGTCAAGCGCGGCGTGATCGACCCGGCGGGAGTGAAGATGCACTTTCAGGGCAAGCAGGTCATAGGCCTTGGCATTTCCATGACCAAGGGCGGTGACATCATCGCCCTGGGCAAGGCGCTCAAGGCGACCACCGCCAGCATCAATGCGGCGCTGCCAGCGGGTCTGCGTCTGGTTGAAGTGCAAGACCAACCGACTGCGGTGGCGGAGTCGGTCAACGAGTTTGTGCGCGCGCTGGTCGAAGCCATCGTGATCGTTCTGGCAGTGAGTTTTATCGCGCTCGGGTTTCACAAGCGTCCCGGCGACACACGGTGGTACCAGCGCTATTACGTGGACGTGCGCCCGGGGTTGGTGGTGGGAATCACCATTCCCCTGGTGCTGGCAGTGACCTTTTTAGGCATGTATTACTGCGGCATCGGGTTGCACAAAATATCACTGGGCTCACTCATTATTTCGCTGGGTTTGCTGGTGGATGACGCCATCATTGCGGTGGAAATGATGGTGCGCAAGATGGAGCAGGGTTATGACAAGGTGCGCGCAGCCACCTTCGCTTATGAGATCACGGCCATGCCCATGCTGACCGGCACCCTGATTACGGCTGTGGGATTTTTGCCCATCGGCATTGCAAAGTCGGTCACCGGCGAATACACCTTTGCCATCTTTGGCGTCACGGTACTGGCCTTGGTCTTGAGTTGGTTGGTGTCGGTGTACTTTGTTCCGTACCTGGGCACCTTGTTCTTGAAAACCAAGCCACACGCTGCCGACGAGGATGAAAATGCCCTGTATGACACGCCTTTTTACAGAGGTTTTCGCGGGGCTGTGAATTGGTGCATTTTGCACCGCTGGGTAACGATTGCCTTGATGCTGGCAACGTTTGGTGCCGGTATTTTTGGTATGGGTCGTGTGCAGCAGCAGTTCTTTCCGGACTCCAGCCGCCCAGAAGTCCTGATGGACGTCTGGTATCCCGAGGGCACTTCATTCGCTGCCAACGAAGAAACGACCGCGCGCATTGAGGCGCGCATGATGCAAGAGTCTGGCATCGATAGCGTGACCAGCTGGATTGGCTCGGGCGTTCCGCGCTTTTACCTGCCGCTGGACTCGATTTTTCAGCAAAGCAACGTCTCGCAGCTCATCATCCTGCCCAAAAACCTGAAAGTCCGCGAATCCCTGCGCATCAAGCTACCCGCCCTGATGGCGCAGGAGTTTCCAGAGGTACGCGCCCGCGTCAAGATTTTGCCTAACGGACCCCCGGTTTCTTACCCGGTGATGTTTCGGGTGATGGGCCAAGACCCGGGGGTGTTGCGCCAGCGCGCCAACGAGGTCAAGGCGCTGTTGCGTGACAACGCCAATATGCGTGGCGTCAATGACAACTGGAACGAGCCCGTCAAGGTGCTGCGCCTGGAGGTAGACCAGGCCAAGGCGCGCGCGCTGGGCGTTACCAGCCAGTCGATTGCCCAAGCGTCAAAAATCCTGCTGCTCGGCAGCACCGTGGGCCAGTACCGCGAAGGCGACAAGCTCATTGACATCGTGTTGCGCGGACCTCAGGACGAGCGAAACGCCATATCCGACATTGGAAACGCGTATTTACCCACTGCCAGCGGCAAGTCTGTTGCGCTGACGCAAATCGCTAAACCCACCTTTGCCTGGGAGCCCGGTGTGCTTTGGCGCGACGGTCGCGACTACGCGATCACAGTCCAAGGCGATATTGTTGAGGGCCTCCAAGGTGCCACGGTGACCGCGCAGTTGCTGCCTGGCTTGCGCGCACTTGAGTCCGAGTGGCAAGTTAAGGGCGAAGCGGGTTACAGGGTCGAAGTTGCTGGCGCGGTGGAAGAAAGCAGCAAGGGGTCCAGCTCCATTGCCGCAGGCATTCCGGTCATGCTGTTTGTCACCTTCACCTTGCTCATGCTCCAACTCCACAGTTTTAGCCGTGCGATGCTTGTGTTTCTGACTGGCCCCTTGGGCATCGCCGGGGTGGCGGCGGCGTTGCTGTTGTCGGGTCGGCCCTTTGGCTTTGTTGCTTTGCTGGGCGTGATTGCGCTAATGGGCATGATCCAGCGCAATTCGGTGATCCTCATCGACCAGATTGAGCAGGACCGCGCCCGTGGCGTTCCTGCTTGGGATGCGATTGTGGAGTCTGCGGTGCGCAGGCTTCGCCCCATCGTACTAACGGCGGCGGCGGCGGTGTTGGCCATGATTCCGCTTTCGCGCTCGGTGTTCTGGGGCCCTATGGCGGTGGCCATCATGGGTGGCCTGATTGTGGCGACGGCGCTGACTCTGCTGGCATTGCCGGCCATGTACGCCGCCTGGTTCCGCGTGCGTCGCGAGGGCCCCGCAACGCAGGCTAAAATAGTGGGCTGACCGATTTCAAAGGTCCTACCACTGGGCCGCACCTTCGGGCGCGGTTTCGGGGGGCGGGCTAAGTATGTATTTGCGCGGGTGGCGAAATTGGTAGACGCACCAGGTTTAGGTCCTGACGGTAGCAATACTGTGCGGGTTCGAGTCCCGCCCCGCGCACCACCCATTGGTACTTGTTCACCCATTTCCGGGCAACGCGCAGCCGTCACTGGCGGACGTGGTCCCTGTCCCTTAGGAGCATCTGTATGACCGTTATCGTTGAAACCTTGGAAAAACTGGAACGAAAAATCACCCTTAATTTGCCGCTCGATGTGGTGCAGTCTGAGGTGGGAATGCGCTTGCGCAAGATGGCCCGCACGGTCAAGATGGACGGCTTTCGCCCCGGCAAGGTGCCTATGAATGTGGTGACTCAGCGTTACGGCTACTCGGTTCATTACGAGGTGATGAATGACAAGGTGGGTGAAGCCTTTGCCGCAGCTACCAACCAAGCCAAGCTACGGGTTGCCGGCCAGCCCCGGATTGAAGAAGCCAACGGAGCGGCCGAAGGTTTTATGGCCTTCGATGCGGTTTTTGAAGTATTTCCAGAGGTAAAGATTGGTGATTTGTCCAGCGCAGAGGTTGAAAAAGTTAATGCAGAAGTAACTGACGCAGCGATCGACAAAACGATCGATATTCTGCGCAAACAGCGCCGGACATTTTCTCAGCGCCCCCACGAGGCGGCAGCGCAGGATACAGACCGTGTGACGGTTGACTTTGAAGGCAAGATCGAAGGTGAGCCGTTTGACGGCGGTAAAGCCGAAGATTTTCAGTTCATCCTGGGCGATGGCCAGATGTTGAAAGAATTCGAAGAAGCAACGCGTGGAATGAAGTTTGGCGAAAGCAAAACGTTCCCATTGGCTTTCCCAGCCGAATACCATGGTAAGGATGTGGCTGGAAAAACTGCAGACTTCATGGTCACCCTGAAGAAAGTGGAGGCAGCCCACATGCCGGAGGTAGACGACGCATTGGCTGTTTCCTTGGGTATTGCTGACGGCACGGTGGGTGGCCTGCGCGCTGACATCCGCAAAAACTTGCAGCGCGAGGTTAAATCCCGTTTGCTGGGGCGCAACAAACAGGTGGTTATGGATGCGTTGTTGGCCAAGGCGGAGCTTGACCTGCCCAAGGCTAGCGTCCAATCCGAAGTGGATCGCCTGATCGAAGGCGCCCGTGCTGACCTCAAGCAGCGCGGCGTCAAGGATGCGGATAAAGCGCCTATTCCCGCTGAATTGTTCACCGCCCAAGCCGAACGACGCGTCCGTCTGGGCTTGGTGGTGGCTGAGTTGGTGCGCGCGCAGCAGTTGCACGCCACGGCTGAGCAGATCAAAGCACACATTGAGGAACTCGCTGCCAGCTATGAAAAGCCAGCTGACGTGGTGCGCTGGTACTACGGCGACAACCGCCGTATGGCCGAGGTGGAGTCCATCGTCATTGAAAACAACGTCACAGAGTTTGTGCTGTCCCATGTTCAGGTATCTGAAAAGGACATTAGCTTTGACGACCTGATGGGGCAGAATTGAATCCATTGCTGCGCGCGCAGTGCTGACGGGCAAACGCCCGTGCATCGCTA
Source organism: uncultured beta proteobacterium (assembly GCA_903928325.1). Lineage (GTDB taxonomy): Bacteria > Pseudomonadota > Gammaproteobacteria > Burkholderiales > Burkholderiaceae_C > Allorhodoferax. The sequence goes on from CAIYQF010000006.1 coordinate 8,194, forward strand.
AAACTGTTGGGTGCCTTGTGGTCTGGGAATGATGCCCCATGTGTTTTCTTGGCTTCGCCGACTCGGCGGGGCTTTTATTTACTCGGAGAAGCTATGAACGTGAAATTTGGAACGCCAGGCGCACTAGAAACCCAGGCGCTGGGAATGGTTCCCATGGTGATTGAGCAGTCCGGTCGGGGTGAGCGTTCGTACGATATCTATTCGCGTTTGCTCAAGGAGCGCGTCATTTTTCTGGTTGGACCGGTCAATGACCAGACGGCCAACCTGGTGGTGGCGCAGCTGCTGTTCCTGGAAAGCGAAAACCCCGATAAGGACATTTCCTTCTACATCAACTCGCCCGGTGGCTCGGTCAGTGCTGGCATGGCGATTTTTGACACCATGAACTTCATCAAGCCCGACGTGTCGACGCTGTGCATCGGCATGGCCGCTAGCATGGGAGCGTTTTTGCTCACTGCGGGCGCTAAGGGCAAACGGTTTTCGCTTCCCAATTCCAAGGTCATGATTCACCAGCCCTTGGGCGGCACGCAGGGCCAAGCCACGGAAATCGAGATTCACGCCCGCGAGATTTTGAAAACCCGTGAGCAGCTGAACAAAATTTTGGCCGACCGAACGGGCCAGCCCTTGGACAAGATTGAGCGCGATACCGAGCGGGACTACTATTTGTCTGCAGAAGAGGCCAAAGAGTACGGACTTATTGACCAGGTGATCGCCAAGCGACCCTGATAAGCAGGCCACGCGCGAAACGGCCCAAGGCCGCGTTCTTGCCAATGAAAGCGACTGAGATGTGGTTATCATTGAGACCACCAACGAAAAGGCAAATGTCACATGGCCGAGAAAAAAGGCGGTTCGAGCGAAAAGAACCTGTATTGTTCCTTTTGCGGAAAGAGTCAGCACGAAGTTAAAAAGCTGATTGCGGGGCCCTCGGTGTTCGTTTGTGACGAATGCATTGACCTGTGCAATGAAATCATCCGCGATGAAGTTCCGTCCATTTCGGGTGAAAGCGAAGGCCGGGTCGGATTGCCGACGCCATCGGAGATAAAAGCTAATTTAGACAACTATGTCATTGGACAGGAAACCGCCAAACGAACTTTGTCCGTGGCCGTTTATAACCACTACAAGCGCCTGCGCCACCAAGAAAAGGCCAAAAAAGACGACGTAGAGTTGGCCAAAAGCAATATCTTGCTAATCGGCCCCACTGGATCCGGAAAAACGCTGTTAGCCCAAACTTTGGCCCGCATGCTGGATGTCCCGTTTGTCATGGCAGACGCTACCACCCTGACCGAAGCGGGTTATGTAGGTGAGGATGTTGAGAATATCGTCCTTAAGCTCTTGCAAAGTTGCAATTACGAGGTGGAGCGCGCCCAAC
>CAIYQF010000007.1 GCA_903928325.1 uncultured beta proteobacterium
GCGACTTCACCATCAACGCCATGTACTACGACCCGGCCACGCAAATCGTGGTCGACTACCACCAGGGCCTCAAAGACGCGAAAAACCAGACCCTTCGCATGATTGGCGACGCGGCCACGCGCTACCGCGAGGACCCGGTGCGCATCATTCGTGCAGTGCGCTTTAGCGCCAAGCTCAGCGCGCTGGGCTTCAAGCTCGACCCCAAAACGGCTGCGCCCATTGCGCAATGTCTACCGCTATTGGGTGATGTGCCGCAAAGCCGCTTGTTTGACGAAATGCTCAAGCTGCTGCAAACCGGGCACGCGCTGGCGTCCATCGCCCAGCTGCGCAAGCTGGGTTTGGCGCGCGGCATTTACCCGCTGCTCGACGTGGTGGTGGAGCGGGCGGACACGCCTTTTGTCAACGCCGCGCTGGTGGATACCGATCGGCGCGTGGGCGAAGGCAAGGCCGTGGCGCCCAGCTTTTTGCTGGCCTGCGTGCTCTGGGGCGAGGTGCGTGACGGTTGGGCTGCGCGCCTGAACCAGCGCCAACACAGCCACCCGGCGCTGCAAGACGCGATTGACGACGTCTTCCACGCCCACATCGGCGACGTGTCGGGCCGGGGTAAGCTGGCCGGTGACATGCGCGAGATATGGATGATGCAGCCGCGCTTTGAGAAACGCGTGGGCAGCGCGCCCTTTGGTCTGGTGCAGCAAGAGCGCTTTCGCGCCGCCTTTGACTTCATGCGACTGCGTGCCGACATTGGCGAAGTCGATGAAGTCTTGGCCGACTGGTGGCAAGAGTTCAGCACCGCAGACGACCAGTTGCGCGACGACCTGGTGGACCAGGTGCGCCAGGAAACGCAAAAACGCCCGCGCGTGCCCAAAATGCAGCGCGCCCCAGCGCCCGAGGGCGGCGTTGCGAACGCAGTCGCACCGTCTAAACCTGCCGCGAACGTGCAAGGCGCAGCCGCCCAGGGAGAAGCGCCAGTGCAGGATGACGGCAACGACGAAGCCGTTCGCCCCAAGCGCCGCCGCCGCCGTCGTACCGGTGGCAGCGCGGGTGACGGCGCGCAGGGCGCTGGCGCCCCGCGTGGCGACCACCCTGCCGACTGACCGCCACCGAAAGCGCCCCAGGCCATGCGCGATAGCGTTGTCGCCACCATCGGCCTGGGCGCTAACCTGGGCGACGCAGCGGCCACGGTCCAGGTCGCCATCGCATCCATTGGTGCCCTAGCGCAGACGCAGTTGCTGCGCGCCTCGTCGCTCTACCGCAGCGCCCCGGTGGATTCCAGCGGGCCAGACTATGTCAACGCCGTGGTGCAGGTGCGCACCGCCCTGAGCGCCCCGGCGTTGCTGGCCACACTCCAAACCATAGAGCTTGCCGCCGGGCGCGAACGTCCCTACCGTAACGCCCCGCGTACCCTAGACTTGGACCTGCTGCTCTATGGCGACGCCCACATCAGCAGCCCGGCGCTGACCGTGCCCCATCCGCGCATGCAACAACGCGCTTTTGTACTGCTGCCGCTGGCCGAGATTGCGCCCCAGTTGGTGTCTGCAGCGGCGTTGCACGCGGTGCGTGGGCAGCGCGTTCAGCGTTAGCGGGTGCGCGCCTGGTCTGCATCGCTGCAGCCGCGCTTGAAGCCGTGCTGCGCCTAGATTGGTTATTGATAGTCAAAAGAATAAAAATTACAAAAATTTTTTTCGGCTAAAGCCCCATTTGGCTTGAAAACGTCAGTAAATATCAGCTTATATCAGGAATTGTCAGGTAACGAGCGTGTGTGTGCCTATAAACGGCGCCATGAATAACGAAATCGTCAATAACTCAAAAATCGAATACAAATGCGATTTTTGTGTTTTTCTACTGACCTTTACCACTTTCGCCGCGCTGGCGACCTGGTGGCCGGCTTCTGCACACGCCAAGACGCTGGCCGACGCGGGCGTGCTGCAACAGCAACTCGAGCGCGACAAAGTGCCGGCCGTTCCGCTGCGCCCGTTGCGCCCAAGCACGGCCGCCGACGCGGCACAGGACATCGCGCCCGCCAAGGGCGAACCAACCGTGGTGGTGGACGCTTTTACTTTCCAGGGCAACACGGTGCTGGACGATGCGCAGTTGCGCGCTGCCGTGGCGCACCTGGTGGGCCGCCCATTGGGCTATGCAGCCTTGCAAAGCAGCGCCGATGCGGTGGCCGACCTGTACCGCCGACGCGGCCTGGTTGTTCAAGCCTATTTGCCTGCGCAAGACATTGCCCAAGGCGAAGTGACAGTGGTGGTGATGGAGGCGGTGTTTGGGCAGGCCGTGGTGGTGGGAGAGCCAGGCCAGCGTGTAGACCCCCAGCGCGTGCTGGACCTGGTGCAGCACCAGCAAGCTGCCGGTGCTTTTGTTCAGGTGGATGCGATTGAGCGGGCGTTACTGCTGGCCGATGAGTTGCCCGGTGTCAGTGTCACAGGCAACTTGGCCCCTGGCGCACAAGACGGGCAAACCGACCTGGTGTTGCAGCTGGTGGATAAGCCCTTTGTTGTCGGCAGCGCCTCGCTGGACAACACCGGGTCGGTGTCCACCGGTGTGGTACACGCCAGTCTGGTGTTGGCAATCAACAGCCCCAGCGGCCAGGGCGATGCCATCAACCTCAACGCCATGGCCAGCGAGGGCGCGCGCTACTCCCGCGTGGCCTACAGCCTGCCCCTGGGGGCCGACGGCTGGCGCATGGCGGTGAACGCCTCGTACATGGACTACCGCCTGGTCGCCGAGTCCTACCAAAGCTTGAACGCCAGCGGGCAGTCCCATACGGCGGGCTGGGAGCTGAGCTACCCCCTGGTGCGCAGCCGCAGCGCCAACCTGTCGGCCACGCTGGGCGGCGATTACAAGAGCTACACCAACGTCTCGGGCGGCGCCACGGCGTCCGACTACGGCAACGACGCGGTGTCCGTGGGCTTGAGCGGCAACAGCGCCGACGCCCTGGGCGGTGGCGGCTACAACGCGTTTTCGCTGGTGGCTACTTCGGGCCAGCTCGACCTCAGCAAGTCGCCCACCCAGGCTGCCGACGCGCTGACCACGCAAGCCGCTGGCAGTTTTGACAAGCTGCGCTACAGCCTGAGCCGCCAGCAAGACCTAGGGCCTGCGCTGTCTTTGTGGGCTGCGTTCAGCGGCCAGTGGTCTGGCAAAAACCTGGATTCATCCGAGAAGTTTTACCTGGGTGGCAGCAACGGCGTGCGCGCCTACCCCAGCAGCGAGGGCGGGGGCGCGCTGGGGCAGATGGTCAACCTGGAGCTGCGCTGGAGTCTGCCGCAGGGCTTTAGCCTGGTGGGTTTTTATGACTGGGGCGCAGTCATGGCCAACGTCCAAAACAGCTACACCGGTGCGGCACAGCCCAATACCTATTCCCTGGAGGGCGCGGGCCTGGCGCTGGCTTGGCGCCACCGCTCGGGCCTGAATGTGCAGGCCACCTACGCCAGGCGCGTGGGCAGCAACCCCAACCCGATTACCACGGCCGTGAACCAGGGCTACGACCAGGATGGGACCCTGGTGCTCGATCGGTTCTGGCTCAACGCAACGCTGCCGCTTTAGCCTGTGAATACCACCTACCGCCTGGTCTACAGCGAAGTCCACAAGGCCTGGGTGGCCGTGGCCGAGCACGTGCGTGGGCGGGGAAAAAAGGGTTCGGTGGTTTTGGTATCGGCCGCCTCTTTGCTGTTTGGTAGCGGGTCCGCGCAGGCCGGTGTGCCTTTGGCCACCCTGGCGCCTCCTGCCGCGCTGCAATTGCCTACCGGCGCACAGATTGGCGCAGGCACCGTGGCCATCCGACAGACCCAAACCGCTACCGCAGCGGCCATGGCCATCGAGCAGAAGTCGGCGCAAGCCATCGTCAACTGGCAAACGTTTAATGTGGGCGCGAACGCCACGGTCATCATCGCCCAGCCCAGCAGCAGCAGCGCCTTGCTCAACCGCGTACTCGATGCCAACCCGAGCCAGATATGGGGCCAAATCAAGGCCAATGGCCAGGTGTTTTTGACCAACCCCAGCGGCGTGTACTTTGCGCCCGGCGCCAATGTCAATGTCGGCAGCTTCACCGCCACCACCCACAGCATCAGCGACGAAGACTTCTTAAAGGGCACCTACCGCTTTGATCGCAAGGGCTCCATCGGCGCCGTGTTGAACCAAGGCACTATCACCGCAGACCTGGGGGGCTATATCGCGCTCTTGGCGCCCGAGGTGGTCAACCAGGGCGTGGTGCTGGCCAAGCAAGGCGGCACCGTGGCCATGGCCGCTGGCGAGCGCTATACCTTGCAGTTCAACAGCAACAACCGGCTGGTCAACGTTTTGGTCAACCCCGCCACCATAGACACCTTAGTCGAAAACGACCAGGCGGTGCAGGCGCCGGGCGGGCTCATTATTTTGTCGGCCCAGGCGGCCAACAGCGTGCTGGGCGGCGTGGTGAAAAACAGCGGCAACCTGTCGGCCACGGGGCTGGTGAGTGACGGCGGTGTGGTCCGTTTGGTGGCCAGCGGGCGCATCCAAACCACCGGCAGCATCCGCGCCAACGCGACGCCGGGCAGCGCAGGCCAGGGCGGGCGCATTGAAGTGATCGCCGACCTGGCCAACCCCAGCAGCAGCACCCAGATCTCGGGCAGCCTGAGCGCCCAAGGCGGAAGCCTGGGCGGCGACGGTGGATTTATTGAGACATCGGCCTCTAAGCTGCAGATTGCTGAGGGTGTGCAAGTCAGTACGACGGCAGCAGCGGGCAAGTCTGGCACCTGGCTACTCGACCCCAACGACTTCACGGTGGGTGCCTCTGGCAACCTCACGCCGGCTTTGTTGTTGACGGCGCTCACCTCCAACGACGTGACCATCCAGACCTCCAGCGGCAACGCTGTCACCACCAATGTTTCTGGCGGCACAGGTAGTGCGGGGGGAAATGGCGATATCACGATCAGCAGCGCCATCAGCGGCTGGAGTTCGCACACGCTGACGCTGTCGGCCTACGGCAACATAAATATCAACGCGGCGATCACCGGCACCGGAACCAGCGCGCTGGTAGCCACAGCTGCCACCGGCACCAGTGGGAGCATCAACCTAGGCGCCAACGTCACCACGGGTGGCAGTCAAACCTACAACGGTTCGCTGGTGCTCAATGCGGGTGCGACCCTGCAGTCGACGTCTGCAGGTGTTGCGGTCACCGGCGGTATCGCCCCCGGCACCGCAAGCGCGCTGACAGTCAGCAACGCCACCGCAAGCGCAGTGAGCGGTGCCATTACTGGTGCTATTGCGCTCACCAAAGCGGGCACTGGCACGCTAACCCTGTCGGGCGCCAACACCTACACCGGCGCCACCACGGTCAGCGCGGGCACCTTGTCGGTTACCGGCAGCTTGTCTGACAGCACGGCGGTTAGCGTGACCGGTACGTACTCGGTGGGCTCTACGGACACGGTGGGCTCGATTGCGGGTGCAGGCAGCATCGTGCTGGGTAGCGGCTTTACGCTGACCAGCGGGGGTGACGGCACGTCGACCACCTTCTCGGGCGTGGCATCGGGCAGCGGCGCGCTGGCCAAGTCGGGCAGCGGCACCCTGACGCTGAGCAACACCGCCAACAGCTACAGCGGGGGCACCACCCTGAGCGCGGGCACGCTGCTGCTGGGCGC
>CAIYQF010000008.1 GCA_903928325.1 uncultured beta proteobacterium
ACCGCGTCGGGGGCGAACACATCCAGGCGGTCGGCGCCCGCGCCGGGCAGGGGCAGCAGGTCGGGCGCTATTGCCGCAGTTTGCAGGGCGTCGACGCCCAACACCCGCAAAGCCAGTTTGCGCTCCGCGCGGGGTGCGTCGGCGCTGGCGCTGGGGGTGGCAGCTTGTGGCGGCGCGGCGCTGGCAGACCTGGGGGCGCTGGGTGCCAGCGCGTAGCTGTTGACCTCTAAAACCGGCGAGGCCCAGGCCACGTCGGGGTGGTGGCTCAGGCGCCCGTACAACGCGTCCGGGATGCGCGCGCCGCTGCTGTTGCTCAGCGTCAAGTCCGCCTGGCCCGAGACCGAGCGCACCGCCTGCGCAAATTCGTCCAGCGCCGAGGCGTTGATCACATGCACCGCAAACGCCAGCGCCACGCCCAGCATCACCGACACCACGGCAGCGGCGTTGCGCCAGGGGTGCTGGCGCAGCTCTTGCCAGGAAAAGCTGGTGATCAGCGGCCAAAGAGGACTTTGCATAGGGCCGATTGTGCGTGGCTTGCCCCCAGATGCGCGGTCGGTACGGCTATCATGTGCCTTTCACCGGGGGTGTCTGGCGTAAGCCAGACTGAGAAATACCCCATGAACCTGATCTGGGTCATGCCAGCGTAGGAAGCGTGATGGGGAAAATGCCGTGCGTTCTGGGGGCTTTTTTCGTTTCATGGGTCCGTGTTGGATTTTTTGAAACGCAAAGGAGCATCTCTATGAACCACGGCATTTTTTCATTGTCCCGCCGCCGCGCCAGCGTGCTGCTGGTGGCGTCCACTTTGGCTGCAAGCGCGTGTGCTGCGGACGCCCCACCCGAACTGCGCTTGCTCACCCACAGCTCTTTTGGCGTGCCCAAGCCACTCTTGGCCCAGTTTGAAAAAGAGGCTGGCATCAAGCTGCGCATCACCAAGGCGGGCGATGCAGGTGAAATGCTCAACAAGCTCATCCTGACCCGCAAGGCGCCCATTGCCGATGTAGTGTTTGGCATTGACAACACCCTGGCTGCCAAAGCGCTGGCCGCCGACGTGCTGGACGCCTATACCGGCGCTGCCGCCCAGCGCGCAAGTGCAGTGGCCTTGCCCGCGCCGCTGGTGCCGGTGGACTATGGCTACGTGACGCTGAACTACGACAAAGCCTGGTTCACCAAACGCGCCGTGGCCTTGCCTAAAACGCTGGAAGACCTGGCCCAGCCCGCTGCCGCCAAACTGCTGGTGGTGCAAAACCCGGCCACGTCCAGCACCGGCTATGCCTTTCTGCTCGCCACCATTGGCGCCCTGGGCGAAGATAAAGCCTTTGACTGGTGGGCGCGCATGCGCGAGGGAGGCGTGAAAGTGGCCAAGGTTTGGAGCGAGTCCTACTACGTGGACTTCGCCCACGCCGAAGGCGGCTCTTATCCACTGACCGTGAGCTACGCCAGCAGCCCGGCGGCCGAGGTTTTTTACAGCAAGACCAAAATCAACGAGCCACCTACCGGCAGCCTGAGCGTGCCTGGCGCGGTGTTCCGTCAGGTTGAGGGCGTGGCGCTGGTCAAAGGTGGCCAGGCGCGCGAAGCGGCAGAAAAGTTTATTGAATTCATGCGCTCGCCCGAAGTGCAAAAGCAGATGCAGACCGAGATGTGGATGTACCCGGTAGAAGCCGGTGTGGCCCGCGCCGAGGTGATGCAGTTTGCCCCCGAGCCCACCAGGTTTGACACCCCCAGCGACAAAGACATGGCCGACAAGGGCGCCGCCTGGGTGGCACGCTGGACCAAGGTGGTGCTCAAGTAAGCGCCCAGCGCCCACTGAACTAACAGCACCGTGCCAAACGCCTTCGGCCGCACTTTTCCGCGCTCGCCGCGCTGGCTGGCCTTGGCGCCGCTGGGGTTTTTGCTGGTGATGTTGGTGGCACCTGTGCTGCGGTTGATGGGTGAGGCACTGTCGAGCGACGCTGGGCAGGCCCTGGGCATGGCGCCGGGCAACTTGGCTGGCAGCGCCTGGTTGCAGCCCTGGCTGGACCCGTATCTGCGTTGGCGCCTGCTGTGGTCGGCGCTGCAAGCGGCGCTCACCTGTGGCGTGGTGCTGTTGCTGGGCGTGCCCGTGGCCTGGGTGCTGGCGCGGTTGGAGTTTGTCGGGCGGCGCTGGGTGCTGCGCGCGCTGATGCTGCCTTTTGTGGTGCCCACGCTGGTGGCTGCCATGGGCGTGCTGGCGCTGTGGGGTCCGCAGGGCCTGTGGGTGCGGGCCGGTGGCGCCGCCTTGCAAGACACGCCTTTTTTACTGCTGTATGGCAATGTGTTTTTTAACCTGTGCGTGCTGGTGCGCAGCGCCACCGACGCGCTGGAGCAGGTTAGCGCCGCACGCCTGGCGGCCGCCCGCACCCTGGGCGCCACGCCCTGGCGCGCGTTTTGGCGCATTGAGTGGCCTGCTATCTTGCCCTGGCTGATGTCGGCGCTGTGCCTGGTGTTTTTGTATTGCTTTGCCGGGTTTGGCCTGGCGCTGGTGCTGGGCGGCCAGCAGTACGCCACGGTAGAAGTCGAGATTTACACCCTGGTGGCCTACGAGCTGCAACTGGGCGCCGCAGGCGTGCTGGCGCTGTGGACGCTGGCCATTACCGGCGTGTGCGCCTTGTTGTACGCGGTGCTAGAGCGCCGCCTGGCCACGCCGCTGCGCGCCGACCGCGTGCCCCGGCGCGTGCCGCAAAGCATGGGTCAGTGGCTGGCAGTGGCGGGCGCCTTGGCGGTGCTGGTGTTGTTTTGCCTGGCACCCATTGCCGCCATCGTGCTGCGGGCGGCGCTGGCGGGTGCGCAAAGCTGGGCCGTGCTGTGGGAGCCCGATACGCTGCAGGCGCTGCGCAACACGCTGCGCTTTTCGGGCGCCGCGCTGCTGCTGGCCACCGTGCTGGGCCTGTGCCATGCGCTGGCGGCGCGCCACTCGGCGGCCTTGCGCGCGCTGGCGTTTTTGCCGCTGGTGGTGTCTCCTGTGCTGGTGGCTTTTGGCCTGTTGTTGCTCTACCCCGGCTGGACGACCAGCGTGCCGCTGCTCATTGCCGCGTATGCGCTCTTGGCCTATCCCTTTGTCGCCAAGTCGGTGGCCTCGGGCCTGGACGGTTTGCCTGCCAACTTGCTGGCGGCGGAACGCTCCTTGGGCGCATCGCCCTGGCGGGCGTTTTGGCGCGTGACCTGGCCGCTGTTACTGCCCGCGCTGCGCCGGGGCATGGCCTTTGCGGCGGCCACTGCGGTGGGCGAGTTTGCCGTCACCCTGTTTTTAAGCCGCCCC
>CAIYQF010000009.1 GCA_903928325.1 uncultured beta proteobacterium
ATCCGGGCCGAGCGTGCGCGCCTGCCGATATTGATTTTTAGCATGCACCACGAAGAGCAGTACGCCGTGCGCGCCATCCGCGCCGGGGCCTCGGGCTACCTGTCCAAAGAGGGCGATATGGATTTGCTGGTGCCCGCCCTGCGCAAGGTGGCGGCCGGGGGGCGCTACATCAGCCCCCAAGTGGCCGAACTGCTGGCCAACGACGTGGCCCCCAGCGGCCATGAACTGCCCCACCTGGCGCTGACCGACCGCGAGTTTGAGGTGTTTAGCCGCATCGTGCGCGGCGTGAGCATGACCGCCATGGCCCAGGAACTCTCCCTGAGCATCAAAACCGTCAGCACCCACAAATCCCATATTCTGGGAAAAATGAACATGGGCAGCCAGGTCGAGCTGGTTCGCTACGCGATGGAACACCATTTGCTCGACGACGCCACGCGCGACTAGCTGTTTTCTGATCTGGCCTAGGAATATTCCTAGGCCCACTTTCATCCCTGTCCGATAGCGCCCCACCGCCTTCGTCGGCAAACTGCACCCAAGTCTCTGGTTGGCCTGCGCCTACCAGATCCCTCTTCGGTACTTTTGACAAGGTGAACGCAATGACACAGAAATTTCAATCCCGTTTGGCGGCGTGCTTGGTCGGTGCAGCACTGTTTGGCGCAGCGTGCGCTGTGCATGCCGAGGTGGACGTAGAGGCCGCCAAAGCCCTGGCGCGGCAAAACAACTGCCTGAAATGCCACGCCATCGACAAAGACAAAGACGGTCCCTCGTACAAGAGCGTGGCCGAGAAGTTCAAGGGCAAGGCCGGGGCTGAAGCGCGTTTGATCGAACACATCATGTCGGGCGAAAAAGCCAAGTTCCCGGACGGCCACGAAGAAGAACACAAGATCGTCAAGACCTCTCCGGCCAAAGACATGGCCCAGATCAAAAACCTGGTGCAGTGGATCTTGGCCCAGTAAGGCCTGCACGCCGCACACCTGACAACCTGATGGGGAAACACATGAAAAGAATCCGTACCTTCTTAGCCGCCTGGTTGGTGGCTGGTGGCCTGTTGGCCACTTCGGCATGGGCGCAGGAAAACACGCTGCCCGAGCTCGCCAGTGGGGCGACCAAGTCGGCCCTGGCTCAAGAGGCCCTGAAAAAAGACGCGGTCTGTACCAAGTGCCATGACGAGAGCGAAGCCGCCCCCATCTTGAGCCTGTACCAGACCAAGCACGGCGTGCGCGGCGATCCCCGCACACCCACTTGCCAGTCTTGCCATGGCGCCAGCGCCGACCACTTGAAGGGTGACACCAGCGGCAAAGGCCGCCCGGCACCCGACCACGTGTTTAAGAAGGGTGTGTATGCCGCTTCAGGCGACAAAGACCGTGCCGACCAGTGCCTGAGCTGCCACAAGGGTGGCAAGCGCAATAACTGGGACGGTGCACAGCACCAAAACAGTGGTGTGGCCTGTAACGACTGCCACGTCGTTCACCGCCCTAAAGACAAGCTGCAAGACAAGAAGACCCAAATGGAGGTGTGCTACAGCTGCCACAAAGACCAACGCGCTGACGGCAAAAAAATCTCGCACCACCCGGTGGCCGAAGGCAAAGTGGGCTGCTCGGACTGCCACAACCCGCACGGATCGACCGGCCCCAAGATGTTGAAGAAAAACACCGTGACCGAAACCTGCTACCAGTGCCATGCGGAAAAACGCGGCCCGTTCCTGTTCGAACACCAACCGGTGAGCGAAGACTGCTCGAACTGCCACACGCCCCACGGCTCGAACATCACGCCTTTGTTGAAATCACGTGCCCCCTTCCTGTGCCAAGAGTGCCATGACGGTACCCATGCCAGCGGCACGCCGGCCGGCCCCAATGCGGCGGGTCGCCAAGGCGGACTCTCTACCGTAGGCCCCTCGGGTGTCGCGGCCTACCCCAGCAAAAACCTGGTGGGCAATGCTTGTATGAACTGCCATAGGCAGGTGCACGGAACCAACAGCCCAGCCGGCGGTTACTTCCAACGCTAATTCAAGGGGATTTATTATGAAATCGAATAAAGAACTTTTCACCCTGAGCCGCTTGGCAGCGGCCGTGCAGGCCGCCGTGTTAGCCACCTGTGTGGCGCCCGCCCTGTCGTCTGCACAGGAGGACAGTGCGGACGCGCTGACTCGCCCCACCAACACGGTGGAGGTGGGCATCGGTTACCCGTCGCAGACATCGGCGAAATTTGGCGAATACAACGGTCTTAACAAGGCCGAAGGCGGCGTGGTTGGCAATGTCAACATCCGTGGCGGCGACGCCTACGGTGCGGGCACGGGCACCCAGCGCTGGGAAGTCAAGGCCAGCGACTTGGGGACCACCTCGCGCGCACTGGGCGCCAACATCAGTGACCAGGGCCAATGGAGCCTGGGCCTTCAATACGACGAACTGCGCCACAACCTGTCAGACAGCTACCAAACGCCTTACACCGGAGCGGCGGGATCCAACACATTTACGCTGCCCGGCTTTGGTTTGGCCAGTAACACTACGACGCTGACGGCGGCCCAATTGGCGGCCTACCACAACCTCAATATTGACAGCACCCGCAAGAACACGACGCTGAGCGCCGGGATGGAGATCAATTCCCGCCTGGGCCTGAAGTTTGACTACAACCACCTGGACCAAACGGGCTCGAAATTGATGGCCTTTGGCTCGGCCGGCTTTGCGGCCTCGGGCACTGCGCCCGCTGGCGAAGTGGTGTCCGTTTTGCCCAACCCCACCCAGTACCAAACCGACACGGTCAACTTGGCATTGAACTGGACGGGTGAAAACGCACATCTCAGTGGCGCCTACTACGGCTCATTCTTTCGCGACGCCTATGACCGGGTGAACTTCACCACGTACCAGACGGCTGCCAACAGCCAAATCATGAGTACCGCGCCGGGTAACGACTTTCACCAGCTCAGCCTCAGCGGCGGCTACGGGCTCACACCAACGACCAAGCTCACGGGCTCGATTTCATCGGCCCGCAACACCCAAAACGACGCCTTTGTGGTGGACTCGTTCATGTACGTCAACACGGGCACGGCTGCGGGTAACTCCAAGACCTCGCTCGACGGCGTGGTGGTGACCCAGCACGCGGACCTGAAAGTCACCGACCAAACCACACGTGACTTGACTTTGTCGGCTGGCTACAAATACGACCTGCGTGACAACCAAACGGCATCGTCGATTTACAACTTCCAGGCCATTGGCACGGGCAATATTGCCTACTACCCCAATACCCCCTTGAGTTTCAAGAAGAACCAGGGCGAGTTGGCGGGCGACTACCGCATCGACAAGACCCAGCGCGTGCGCCTGGCCTACAACCGCGAAGATGTGTCGCGTTGGTGTAACCAGTACGCCACCGGCGGAAGCAACTACCCTGCGGGCACCAACTGTGTGGTCGCGGTCTCTAGCAACGACGACAAGCTCAGCGCCACCTACCGGGCGGCGGCCACGGAAGAGTTGTCGACCAATGTGGGCTATTCGTATAGCAAGCGCGTGACCAACTCGGACCCCAAGGCCATAGTTTCCATGATCGGTGTGCGCGGTGGCGATACCGACACCACGGTAGGCACCACCAAGGGCTTGAACGGTGGCGACTTCCTGGGCTTCTACCCCTTCTTTGACGCTTCGCGTACCCAGCAAATGACCAAGGCCGGCCTGAACTGGCAAGCCAATGAGCGCTTGAACGTGGGCCTGAGTGCCCGCTACAGTGACGACCGCTACGATTCGACCTATGGCGTGCAGTCTGGCGCGGGCAGAGGCCTCAACCTGGACGCCACCTACAACTACAGCGACAGCAGCTCGGTCACTGCCTATGCCACGCAGCAGTCCAATGAGCGGGACCTGACCGACGAGCAGCGCTCGCTGGCCCAGGGCGCTAGCGCCGCATCTGCCACCGCCATTGCCATACCGGCGGGCGCCACCTGGAGCAACCGGCTCAAAACCGAGGACTTGACGGTCGGCCTGAGTAGCAAAAAAGGCGGCCTCATGGGCGGCAAGCTTGAAGTGGTGGGCGACCTGAGCTACTCCTTGGGTACTTCCAACTACGCCACGGTATTGAACTACACCACCACCACCACGGGTGGGGTGGCGTGTAGCGACCCCCGTATCCTGTCCTGCGGATCCTTGCCCCAGGTCAAGGCCGAGTTGGTGAGCTTCAAGCTCACCGGCAATTACCAGGTTGACAAGTCCAGCAAAGTCGCCTTGGGCTACCTGTTCCAAAAACTGGTGAGCGAGGACTACTACTACAACGGCTTGCTCTACGGCTCCAACCCGAATTCGATGCTGGCGACCAACCAAACGGCCCCCAACTATTCACTCAATGTGGTAACAGTGACCTACGTTTACAGCTTCTAGGGCACTCCCAGGTCCTCTCATCAACCCTCATAAAACGAACGGGACCGCCAACGGTCCTGTTCGCATTGGATTAACAGCAAGGAGTCAAAAATGGAAAATAACCCCGGTGCGATCAAGCGCTTTTGGACATGGGTCAACAAGCCCAGCGCAAAATATTCCTTGCTGGCCATCTCCAGCCTGTCGTTCGTGGTGGGTATTTTGTTCTGGGGGGGCTTTAACACCGGGATGGAAATGACCAATACCCTGGAGTTCTGCACCACCTGCCATGAAATGCGGGACAACGTGTACCAGGAATACAAAGAGACGATTCACTTCTCCAACCGCACCGGCGTGCGGGCGGTGTGCTCGGACTGCCACGTACCCAAGGAGTGGACGCATAAAATGATCCGCAAGGCCAAGGCCAGTTTCGAAGTGTGGGGTAAGCTTACGGGATACGTAGACACCAAGGAAAAATTCGAGGCGCACCGCATGGAGCTGGCAACCCACGAGTGGGACCGCATGAAAGCGAATAATTCGCGCGAATGCCGCAACTGCCATGCGTTTGAGGCCATGAGCCCCGAGCTGCAAAAGCAAACGCCGTACAAAAAGCACATGAAAGCCAAGGAAGAGGGTAAAACCTGCATCGACTGCCACAAAGGTATTGCCCACCACCTGCCCAAAGAGTACGTAGACCCCGACGAATAACCCACCACTGCATGCTTTCTGTTTCTGACCTGTCTTGCGTTCGCGGCGACCAAACCCTGTTCTCTGGGGTGAATTTCAACTTGAACGCAGGCCAGTGGCTGCATCTAGAAGGTAGCAACGGATCGGGCAAAACCAGTTTGCTGCGCATCGTTAGCGGCTTTACGCCACCGGCCCAGGGCCAGGTGCGCTGGCGCGGGCAGCCGCTGGCCCAGGCGGTGGATGCGTTTCATGCCGAACTGCTGTACTTGGGACACGCGCTGGCGCTCAAGGAAGAGCTTACGGCAATCGAAAACCTGCAAGCCGACGCAGCCATCGCCAGGCGCAGTTTTGAGCGCTCGCACGCAGTTTTGGCTTTGCAGCGCTTGGGCTTGCGGGGGCGCACCCGCTTGCCGGTGCGGGTGCTCTCGCAGGGTCAAAAGCGCCGCGTGGCGTTGGCACGCTTGTTTTTGCAAAACGCGCCCCTGTGGGTGCTCGATGAGCCTTTTGTCGCCCTCGACGTTCATGCCCAGGCTTTGGTGGCAGACGCGATTTCCACCCACGTGCAGGCCGGCGGCATGGCGCTGTTTACCAGCCACCAGGCCATGGATCTGCGGGGACTGGGCAGCAGTTACCGTTTGGACGCATGAATTCCTTTTTCGCCGTTGTGCAGCGTGACGTGCGCTTGGCCATGCGCCGCAAGAGCGAGGTGCTGACTGCACTGTTCTTTTTTGTGGTTGTGGCGACCTTGTTTCCCTTGGGTATTGGCCCCGAACTGGGCGTGTTGCGCAAAATCGCGCCCGGCATCTTGTGGGTAGGTGCATTGCTGGCCAGTCTGCTGTCGCTTGGGCGCCTGTTCGCGGCCGATTTTCAGGATGGCACGCTGGAGCAAATGGCTTTGTCGGCCACGCCGCTGCCGGTGCTGGTGGGGGCAAAAATACTGGCGCATTGGTTGCTGTCGGGCCTGCCCCTGGCCTTGTTGGCCCCGCTGCTGGCCGTGCAGTTTGACCTGGATGGTGGCGCCATGCAGGCCCTGGTGCTGACGCTGCTGGTGGGCACACCCTTGCTGTCGCTGATTGGCGCGGTCGGCGCGGCGCTCACGCTGGGCGTGCGTGGCGGCGAGGTGCTGCTCTCGCTGCTGGTTTTGCCTTTGTATATTCCGGCGCTGGTGTTTGGCGCCGGGGCGGTGGAGGCCCAGGTCAGCGGCATCGGTTACGCTGCCCATGTTTCGATCCTGCTAGCCATGCTGGTACTGGCGGCCTTTTTTGGCCCCTGGATGTGTGCCGCTGCACTGCGTATTGCGCTTGAATAGACCATGCTAAAAATTTTCCATTGGGCTGCGCCCCAAACCTTTTACCCCCTTGCGGGCAAGCTCTGGCGCCCGTTTGCCCTGGTGGCCGCGGTGTTGGCGCTGGCCGCTTTGTACCTGGGCTTTTTTGTGGCACCCACGGACTTTCAGCAAGGCGAGGGCTACCGCATCATCTTTGTGCACGTGCCCGCGTCTTGGATGTCCATGGTGATTTACCTGGCCATGGCGTTTTGGGCGTTTTTGGGCTTTACCTTTAACACCCGCCTCTCGGGCATGATGACCCAGGCCCTGGCGCCCACCGGCGCGTTGTTTACCTTTTTGTCGCTGTGGACGGGCGCCCTGTGGGGCAAGCCCATGTGGGGAGCCTGGTGGGTGTGGGACGCGCGGCTGACGTCTGAGCTGATCTTGTTTTTTCTGTACATGGGCTACATCGCCCTGACCAGCGCGATTGACGACCCGCGCCGCGCCGACAAGGCCGGCGGCCTGCTGGCGCTGGTGGGTGCGGTCAACGTGCCCATCATTTATTTCTCGGTGAAGTGGTGGAACACCCTGCACCAGGGCTCTTCGATTTCCATGACCAAAGCACCCAGCATGGCGCACCTGATGTTGTGGGGCATGTTGTTAATGGCATTGTCATTCTGGATGTACACCATCG
>CAIYQF010000010.1 GCA_903928325.1 uncultured beta proteobacterium
GCCCCAGCCCCGTGCAGCACGCCAATGGCGTGATCGACATCCTGGTGGACGACGAGGAGGCGCAGGCGGTGGCCGCTGCCAAGCACTACCTGGGCTTTTTTACCGGCGCAGCCACCCCCTGGCAGGCCCCCGACGCGCTGGCGCTGCGCGCCGTGGTGCCCGAGAACCGCCTGCGCGCCTACGACACCCGCGCCGCCCTGCACGGACTTGCCGACGTGGGCAGCGTGCTGGAGTTGCGCAGCGGCTTTGGCGTGGGCATCCACACCGCGCTGGCGCGCGTCGAGGGCCGCGCCGTGGGCGTGCTGGCCAACAACCCGCAGCACCTGGGCGGCGCGATAGACGCCGACGCAGCCGACAAGGCCGCGCGCTTTATGCAACTGTGCAACGCCCACGGCCTGCCGCTGGTCAGCCTGGTGGACACGCCGGGCTTTATGGTGGGGCCCGATACCGAGGCCACGGCGCAGGTGCGCCATGTAAGCCGCATGTTTGTGGCGGCGGCGCACCTGCGCGTGCCATTTTTGAGCGTGGTGCTGCGCAAGGGCTACGGCCTGGGCGCCATGGCCATGACGGCCGGCGGCTTTCATGCGCCGCTGTGCACCGTGGCCTGGCCCAGCGCCGAGTTTGGCGCCATGGGTCTAGAAGGCGCGGTACGCCTGGGGTTTAAGAAAGAACTCGACGCCGTGGCCGAAGGCGCCGTGCGCGACGCGCTCTTTGCCAAGCTGCTAGCGCAGCAGGTAGAAAACGGCAGCGCCCTGGCCATGGCCAGCAGCCTGGAGATTGACGCGGTGATAGACCCGGCCGACACACGCGCTTGGCTGGTGCGTGGGCTGGCCGCCGGGCGGGTGGGCGAACTGCGCGGCGCGGCGATCGACACCTGGTAGCGCGCCTGCCGCCGTGGCGCAGCGGTGCGCTCAGTCCGCTTGCGGCAAGTGGGTGAGGCAGTCGTCCAGCGCGGCTATGAAAAAGTCCACCTGCGCGCGCTGCAACACCAGGGGCGGGCGGATTTTGAGCACATTGGCGCGCGGGCTGCAAGCGCTGATCAGCACGCCGCGCGCCTTCATGCCGTTGACCACGCGGGTGGTGAAGCCCGCCGCCGGGCGGCTGGCGTCGCCGTCCTGCACCAGCTCCACGCCCAGAAACAGGCCAAACTGGCGCACGTCTCCGATGCAGTCGTGGCGCTGCGCCATCGCTTGCAAGCACGCGCCAAAGTACTCGCCCTGCGTGGCTGCGTTGTGCAACAAGTGTTCACCCTCCATAACATCCAACACCGCCATGCCCACAGCGGCGCTGACGGTGTTGCCGCCAAAGGTGTTGAAGTATCGCGTTTCATGCGCAAAGGCGTCGAGCAGGTCGTGGCGTGCGCACAGGCCAGCCATGGGGTGGCCGTTGCCCATGGGCTTGCCCAGGGTCACGATGTCGGGCGCAATGCCGTGGCGCTGGTAGCCCCACCAGTGCGTGCCGGTGCGGCCAAAGCCGGGCTGCACCTCGTCGGCAATCACCACCATGCCAGCCGCGCGGGCCCGCGCCACGGCGGCCAGCAAAAAGCCCGGCGGGTCGCCATACACGCCATCGCTGGTAAACAACGAGTCAAACAATAAGGCCGCTGGACGCACGCCGTCGGCCTGCATGCGGGCAAGGGCCGCGTCAATGCCTGCGGCAAACGCAGCGCCCACATCGACGCCCGCCTTACCGTAAGCGCGCGGCGCGGGCACGGTGTAAACCTGCGGCAGACCGCTGGCGATGTTTCCCAGCGAGGGCGAACAGGCCGAGGTGGTTTGCGTGACCCCGTGGTAGGCCCATTCGGAGACGATGACGCCAGTGCCCCCGGTGTGAAACTGCGCCAGACGCAGCGCCAGGTCATTGGCCTCACTGCCGGTGCAGGTGAACATGATGCGGTTCAGGCTGGCGTGGTGGGTGGCGAGCAGGCGCTCGGCGTAGTCCAGCAAGGCCTCGTTCAGGTAGCGGGTGTGGGTGTTGAGCCGCGCGGCCTGGGTGGCGAGCGCCTGCACCACATGGGGGTGGCAGTGGCCCAGGGAGACCACGTTGTTGTAGGCGTCCAGGTAGCGCTTGCCCTCGGCGTCCCACACCCACACGCCCTCGCCGCGCACCAGCTCCACCGGGTCTTGGTAAAACAGGCGGTAGGCCGGACCCAGCAGCGCCTCGCGCCTGCGGATCAGCGCTTGGCGGGGTGCGGGCAGCTCGCCCAGGGCGGCGGGGTCAAAGGCGTTAATGGTTTTCATAAATCGCTGGGTTCGGGCGCGGGGCACAGGCGCTCAAGCAGTAATTCTGCTGCTGCGTCCAGGCCCGGGTCCATAAGCGCGTGCAAGCCCGCGCTGGCCACCGCGTGGTTGCGCAAAATGTAGACGCGGTTCTCAGGAAACCACTGCGCACGCTGCTCGGTAATACACAGGGTCATGGCGCAGCGCACCGCTGCGAGCAAGGGCAGCAGCAGCAGCTCGCGCAGGGTGAGCGGGTTGACGGCATGGTAGCCCTGCGCAAAGTCAACCATATTGCCCAGCCTGGGCTGGCCGTCGTCGAGCCCCTGGTACGACATGGCCACTGCTGCGTCAAACACGCGCGGCCCGTGCACCATGTCGCCAAAGTCCAGCATGCCGCAAACCTGATCGGGCGCACTGGGGTCCACCAGTAGGTTGTAGGGGTTGAAGTCGTTGTGCAAAAACTGCTGCGCCAGCGTGGCTAACAGCGGCTGCACGTCTTGCTGGTACAGGCCAAACACCGTCTCGCCCCAGGCTCGGAACTGTGCGTCGGCAATGGCGGGCAGCCAGGCCTGCAGCTCGGGTGTGCGGTGGATGTCCCACAGCAGGGCTGGGTTGCCTACCACCGGGTGATCGAACCCGGCCAGCGCCCGGTCCAGCGTACCCAGAGCCGCACCAATAGACAGCCGCTGCACCACGCTGCCCGGCGCATCGTGCAGCGCCAAGCCGGGTAAATAGCCCAGCATGCGGGCGTAACAAGTGCCGTCCGGCCCCGGCAGGGCCAGCAGCTGTGTGCCATCGTTCCAGCGGTAGATGCGCTGCACCGGCAGCTGCGGCGCGTGCAGTGCCAAGTACTCCAGCGTGGCGTTCTGCAAGGCCAGGGAGGCGGGGTTTTCTTTGCTTTCGCTGACCTTGAGAACGTAGCGCGCGGGTGCCGCCTGGGCGTGCGCCTCCATTTCCACCAAGAAGTTCAGGTCCCGCTCGCCGCTGAGGTGGCGCACCGTGGTGGCTTGCAGCGAAAACTGCGCGCGCACCAGCGCCAGCCATTGCGCGGGGTCGGTGAACAGGGTGGGGATTGGCACGGGCTGAGAGGCTGGGGGTGCGATTGAGCATAGCGCATGGGAGAACGCCATCGGACTCCTAATGCCCATTAGCCCAAGTGCTTGCCCGCCTCCCGCCGCGTCAGGCCCGACAGGCGGTCCGCATGCTGCGCCAAAAAGGCGCGCACCGCCCAGCCGATGGATTTGCGGATAAAAAAGTCGTGCTCGCTGGTCACAGGGGTGCGCAAAACGGTCGAAATGACCACAGGGAGCCTCAAGAGAAAGGGGGAGCAACTTCGCTGCCAAATCTGCAGGGGTCGTCGAAATGCAATATTGAAAGTGAAGGCTTGGCGGTCGTCGACCCGAAGCGAACGTTAGAAGCACTGTCTCGGGCGGTGGCTTTGCATCGCAGTCAGTCTTAGATTCAGCCGATCGGTCGGGTCCAAAGCGGCGCCCGATGATTGTGCAGAAGTTCGTCTAGATAAGCGCATGTGCCACCAATAGCTTGAGTTCTGGCAGCAGCGTCTCGGCGAACCAGGGATTGCGTTTGAGCCAGATGTTGTTGCGAGGGCTTGGGTGGGGCAGTGGTACCACGCTGGGGGCAAATTCCTGCCAGCGCTGCACTAGCGTGGTCACGCTGCACTTGCCCGACTCGGGCAAGTGCCAAGTCTGGGCATACTGACCGATGACCAGCGTAAGCGCGATCTGGGGTAACTGCTCCAGCACTTGCTTGCGCCAGCGCGGCGCACATTCGGGACGAGGGGGTAGGTCGCCTGACTTGCCGGTTCCGGGGTAACAAAAGCCCATGGGCACAATTGCTATTTGCGTGGGTTCATAAAACACGTTGCGGGTGATACCCATCCACTCCCGCAGACGGTCACCACTGGCATCGTCAAAGGCAATGCCACTGTTGTGCACCTTGATGCCCGGCGCCTGGCCGACCACCAGAATGCGCGCGGCCGGATGCACTTGCAAGACCGGACGCACGCCTAAGGGCAAGTGAGGTGTACACAGAGCGCAGGCGCGCACCTGTTGCAACAGCAACGCAGTGGCTACCGGCAAGTCGGTGTCAGTGCGCGGCATACGTTGCCTGAGGTGTTTGATCCAGTCACGGGCAGTCCTTTGGTTTTAACGGCCCATCACGGCATGAATGCAATTGCCACATGTTCTACAAATGCCTTGACCTTTGCAGCGTGTTTGCGCTCCGGCGGACTGACCAGATGAATGGGAGAGGCAGGAGACTCCCAACCGGGCATCAGGCGCACGACCTCGCCGCTGGCCAGTTCGTTCTCGAAGAGCCAGGTCGGCGAATAGCCTATGCCCAAGCCGCTGGTCACGGCAGCGCGGATCACCTCACTGCTGTTGGTCTGCAGGCGCCCTTCGACACGTATGGTTCTGGCCGTTCCTGTTTGCTCCAATGCCGTTGCACCCGCCTTAAAAGTCCACTGGTTGCGATTGGACGTTTCGGTGTAGACAAGACAGTTGTGTTGTGACAAGTCCTCCGGCTGCGCCGGCGTCCCAATGCCCAGGGGAAGTGTTTTCAGGTAGTCCTTGTGGGCCATCAACATGCGATGTGATGTGCCAACACGCCTCGCAATCAGGCCACTGTCCGACAGATCGCCAATGCGCACGGACACATCTATGCCCTGCTCAACCAAGTCAACAAAACCATCGTGCAGACGCAAGTCAACCTTGACGTCCGGGTGCGCCGCCAAAAAGGTCTTCACTAGCGGCATCAGCTTCAAGCGCCCGAAACCCACAGATGCCGCCACACGCATCCAGCCGTTCAGTTGGGCCTCTCCCTGGCGCAAGTCCGACTCGGCTTCCGCAATTTCGGCTACCAGCCTGCGCGCCTGCTCGAAGTAGCGTGCGCCCTCCTCAGACAGTGCCAATGAACGCGTGGTTCGGACGAGTAACTTGGCGCCGAGTTCTTTTTCCAGTGCGGCAACCTGTTTGCTGACGGCGCTTTGTGTGGAACTTAACTCTGCAGCGACGGCCGTAAAGCTGCCGGATTCGACCACCCGCACAAAGGTTCGCATTGCAGAAAGCTTGTCCATGAATCTCCAATATATGCCACTTACGACTAAGTCATAGGGCTAATTACAGTCTATCCCAACTTAAGGGAATCAGTCACAGTCCAGACTTCAATCATCCAATCAGGAAATCGCCATGAACCACATCAACGTCCCCACCCGCGCAGAAGTCGGTGCAAGCAATCAGGCCATCTTCGACCAACTTAAAGCTGGCCTGGGCATGGTTCCCAACCTCTACGCCACGTTCGCCCATTCGGATACGGCCCTGTCCACCTACATGGCATTTCAAAACGCCAAGAGCAGTGTCTCTGGCAAGGCACGCGAGGTCGTGAACCTTGTCGTCAGCCAGGTCAACGAATGCCAGTATTGCCTGGCAGCCCATACCATGCTCGGCAAGCTGAATGGTTTTACCGATGAACAGGTCCTGGAAATCCGCCACGGTCAAGCGAGCTTCGATGCCAAGTTCGACGCACTGGCCCGCCTGACCA
>CAIYQF010000011.1 GCA_903928325.1 uncultured beta proteobacterium
GGGTGACGAAGTTGAAGTCATGGTGCTGGAAATCGACGAAGACAAGCGTCGTATTTCGTTGGGAATGAAACAGTGCAAGGCCAACCCGTGGCAGGAGTTCGCCCAGAACACCAAGCGCGGCGACCGCGTCAAGGGCCCGATCAAGTCGATCACCGACTTTGGCGTGTTCGTGGGCTTGGCCGCTGGCATCGACGGTTTGGTGCATTTGTCTGACCTGTCCTGGAACGAAACCGGCGAAGCCGCCGTGCGCGAGTTCAAAAAGGGCCAGGAAGTCGAGGCTTTGGTCTTGGCCGTGGACGTGGACCGCGAACGCATCAGCTTGGGCATCAAACAGCTCGACTCCGATCCGTTCACCACCTTCACTGCGATCAACGACAAGGGACAGGTTGTGACCGGCAAGGTCAAGACCGTGGACGCCAAGGGCGCTGAGATCGATCTGGGTGACGACATCATCGGGTACCTGCGCGCCTCGGAAATCAGCCGCGACCGCGTGGAAGACGCCCGCAGCGTGCTCAAAGAAGGTGACGAAGTGACCGCTGTGGTGGTGAACGTGGATCGCAAGACCCGCAACATCCAGTTGTCCATCAAAGCCAAGGACGCCGCTGACCAAAACGAAGCCATGGCGACCCTGAGCCAGTCTTCTGCCCGCGAAAACGCTGGTACGACCAGCCTGGGCGCGCTGCTACGCGCCAAGTTGGACAACAACTAAGCTTTTAACCGCTTTTTTGTAAGCTAGGAACGACCGGACGCCTTGCTCCGGTCGTTTTTTTTCACTTTTTTGCCGCCCCCATGACACGCTCAGACCTGGTTGAGGAACTGGCTAACCGGTTCAGCCAATTGACCCACCACGACGCAGAATTCGCCGTCAAAGCGATTCTGGACGCCATGAATGAGGCGATGGTGCGCGGTCACCGCATTGAGATTCGGGGCTTTGGCAGCTTTTCGGTCAACCACCACGCGCCCCGTATGGGCCGCAACCCGCGCAGCGGCGAAAGTGTCGCCATTCCCCAGCGCCGCGTTCCCCACTTCAAGCCCGGCAAGGCGCTTCGCGAAGCCGTGGACCAGCAGGCTGCCACACTGGCGCCCGAGGACAAATTGCGCTGAATGCACCGCAGCCCATAGAATCGCGCCGAGCAAGGAATGACATGACCTCCATCGTTTGGCTATTAAAGTGGTTGCTTAAAGCGGCCATCTTTTTCACCTTGTTCGCCTTTGCGTTGAACAACCAAGGCGACGTCACAATGCACCTCTTTTTTGGGCACCATTGGACAGCGCCACTGGTGCTGCTGGTGTTGATCGTTTTTTCTATCGGCTTGTTGCTCGGCGTGATGGGCATGGTGCCGCGCTGGTGGCGACAGCGCCGGGTTGCCGCTCAGGCACGCCGGCGCTTGGAGCAGCCATTGGCCACACCGCCTGACGCAGCACTATCCGATGCAACCCGGAGCGCCATTTCCAATGGACTTTGACGCCAGCCTGATACTGATGGGCCTGCCGGTTGCCTTTGTGCTGGGGTGGCTGGCATCGCGATTCGATGTTCGCCAGCTTCGGCTGGAAAACCGCCAAGCGCCCAAGGCCTATTTCAAGGGCCTGAATTTTTTACTCAACGAGCAACAAGACCTGGCCATTGACGCCTTCATTGAAGCCGTACAAAACGACCCGGACACGTCGGAACTGCACTTCGCTCTGGGAAATTTGTTCCGCCGCCGGGGCGAGTACGAGCGCGCAGTGCGGGTGCACCAGCACCTGCTTTCGCGTGGCGACGTCAGCGCCGACGACCGCCAACGGGCGCAACACGGTCTGGCACTGGACTATTTAAAGGCCGGCTTGCTCGATCGCGCTGAAAGCGCACTTCTCTTGCTTGAAGGCACACGGTTTGAAGAACAAGCGCGCATCGCCTTGCTGGCCAATTACGAACGCTCGCGGGACTGGGAACTTGCCGCCGCCGTGGCCGCCAAGCTTGAGGCCGCTGGCCAGGGCAGTTTTGCCGTCCGCTTGGCACACTACCTGTGCGAGCAAGCCCAAACATTGCTGGCGGCGCAGCGCAGCGCTGAGGCTACGGCGCTGCTGCTGCGGGCCATCGCCATTGCGCCAGCGGCAGCGCGTGCACGCATTGACCTGGCGCACCTGCAAAGCGCACAGGGCGAGCCCAAAACGGCGTTCCAAACCCTGCTGACGGCCATGCAGGCTGCGCCAGCATCGGTGGCGCTGATGGCCCAGCCACTGGCCTCCTATGCGATGGCATGCGCCACGCCAGACCTGGCGCTGGATGCACTCAAGGCCGCCTATGAAGACAACGCCTCACTGGATGTGCTGGACGCCATCGTCGCCTTGGAGGCCGCCAGTGCCCACACCAGCGCGCGCGACTGGTACGTACACCACCTGGAGCGCCAGCCCTCTTTGGTGGCCGCTGCGCAGTGGATCGCGGGCGAAAAGCTCGAACACGAACAGTTTCACCCCCAGGTGCAGCGCGCGCTGGACCATGCGGTCAAACCGCTCAAGCGCTACCGCTGCGCCGCCTGCGGGTTTGAAGCGCAACAGCATTTTTGGCACTGCCCCGGCTGCCAGGCCTGGGACAGCTACCCCGCACGCCGGGTCGAAGAGTTATGAAACCCTCAGTTACCAAACCGATTGCTGCCGACCTGTTGTCAGCCAGCCGCGTCCTCGTTGTGGGCGATGTCATGCTGGACCGCTATTGGTACGGCGCCGTAGAGCGCATATCACCTGAAGCCCCCGTTCCGGTGGTGCGCATCACGCGTGAAGAAGAACGCGGCGGCGGTGCTGCCAACGTTGCTTTTAACGTTGGCGCTTTGGGCGCACAGGCGTCCTTGCTGACCGTGGTCGGCGACGACGAGGCCAGCCGTAAGCTCGAAGCCTTGCTGGAAAAAACCGGCATCAAAACCCACTTCGGCCGCGACCCGGAGCTGCACACCACGGTCAAACTGCGCATCATCGGTCGCCAACAGCAGCTCATTCGCCTGGACTTCGAGAACACCCCGAAAAGTGAAATTCTCGCCAGCCAAACCGCGCAGTTCAGCGCGCTGCTGCCGCAGTGCGACTGCGTGCTGTTCTCTGACTACGGTAAAGGCGGCTTAGCCCATGTGGGCGACATGATTACCCAGGCCCGCGCGGCTGGCAAACCTATTTTTATCGACCCCAAGGGCAGCGACTATTCGCGTTACCGCAACGCCACCGCCATCACCCCCAACCGCGCGGAAATGCAGGAAGTGATCGGCCCTTGGGCCAGCGAAGACGATCTGCGCACCAAGGCCCACGCCTTGCGCCAGGGGCTGGCGCTGGACGCCGTTCTGCTGACCCGCAGCGAAGAAGGCATGACGCTGTTTGACGCCCAGGGCGAGCTGCATGTGAGCGCCCAGGCGCGCGAAGTGTTTGACGTGACCGGTGCCGGAGACACGGTGATTGCCACCATGGCGGCCCTGGTGGGCGCCGGGTTTACGCTGCGCGAGGCGCTACCCTGGGCCAACCGGGCCGGCGGCATCGTGGTCGGCAAATTTGGCACCGCCACGGTGTCCTACCAGGAGTTGTTTGCATGACACGCATCGTGGTCACCGGCGCGGCCGGTTTTATTGGCAGCCGCATCATTGCCGGGCTCAACGCGCGCGGCTTTGACGACATCATCGCGGTCGACGAGCTGACGCAAGGCGACAAGTTCCGCAACCTGGCCGACCTGCACATTGCCGACTACGTAGATGCGGATGCGTTTTACGGCGCCTTTGCTGCCCGGGACTTTGGCCACGTAGAAGCGGTTTTTCACGAAGGCGCGTGCAGCGACACCATGGAGCTTGACGGCAAGTACATGATGGAAAACAACTTCGAGACCTCCAAGCGGCTGTTCCACGCCGCCCAGGCCCAAGGCACGCGGCTCTTTTACGCGTCCTCAGCGGCAACTTACGGCGGGTCGGACAC
>CAIYQF010000012.1 GCA_903928325.1 uncultured beta proteobacterium
CCAACCCCACCCGCCTGACTATGTATATCGGTCCATTTGCCTTGGCAAATTCCCTGTTTGTCGCGCCCATGGCAGGGGTGACGGACCGGCCTTTTCGCCAGCTGTGCAAACGCCTGGGCGCGGGCTACGCGGTCAGCGAGATGGTGACCTCGCGACGCGATTTGTGGGACACGCTCAAAACCTCGCGTCGCGCCAACCACGACGGCGAGCCCGGCCCGATTGCCGTGCAAATTGCTGGTACCGACGCGGCCATGATGGCCGACGCGGCGCGCTACAACATCGACCGGGGCGCGCAAATCATCGACATCAACATGGGCTGCCCGGCCAAAAAAGTGTGCAACAAATGGGCCGGATCGGCGTTGATGCAAGACGAAGGGCTGGCCTTGTCCATCATCGACGCGGTGGTGCAAGCCTGCGCGCCGTCGGGCGTGCCGGTGACGCTGAAGATGCGCACCGGCTGGTGCCAAAGCCACAAAAACGCGCGGTCTATCGCACTGGCTGCGCAAGAAGCGGGCGTGCAAATGGTCACCGTGCATGGCCGCACCCGCGAGCAGGGCTACAAGGGCGCGGCCGAATACGACACCGTGGCCGCCGTCAAGTCCGCACTGCGCATCCCGGTGGTGGCCAATGGCGACATCAACAGCCCCGAAAAGGCGCGCGACGTCCTGCGCACCACCGGGGCCGACGCCCTGATGGTTGGGCGCGCAGCCCAGGGTCAGCCTTGGATTTTTCGCGAGATAGCCCATTTCTTGGCGACCGGCGAACACCTGGCGCCGCCGCTGGTGTGCGAGGTCAAACGCCTGCTGCTGGAGCATTTGCATGACCACTACAGTCTGTACGGCGAGTTCACTGGCGTGCGCACGGCACGTAAGCACATCGCCTGGTATGTGCGCGCCTTGGCCGGTGGCGAGGCGTTTCGCACACGTTTTAACGCCCTGGACGACAGTGCCGCGCAGTTGCACGCAGTAGCTGGTTTTTTCGATGCCCTAGGCGATACCACGGACCGGTTGCCTGCGCGCGCCACCGCCACGGATGCCGCCCCTTTTATGAACCCTATTGCCCGACTGGAAACCGTACGATGAGCAGCAACACACTGGACGAGGCTGTGCGCACCAGCCTGGAAGCCTACTTTCGCGACATTGACGGCATGGAGCCCCACGGTCTGCACGACATGCTGGTGCGGGCCGTGGAAAAGCCCTTGCTTGAAGTCGTCATGGTGGCTGCAGCCAACAACCAATCCAAGGCCGCCCAGTGGCTGGGCCTGAACCGCAACACCCTTCGCAAAAAATTACTGGAACACGACCTTTTATGAACGCACTGATCTCCGTCTCTGACAAAACCGGTATCGTGGAATTGGCCCAGGCGCTGCACGCGCTGGGCGTGCGCCTCTTGTCGACTGGCGGCACCGCCAAGTTGCTGACCGACAGTGGCCTGCCGGTGACCGAAGTGGCGCAGATGACGGGTTTTCCGGAGATGCTCGACGGCCGCGTCAAAACCCTGCACCCGCGCGTGCACGGTGGCCTCTTGGCGCGGCGCGACCTGCCAGCGCATATGGCGGCGCTGGCCGAGCATGGCATTGACACCATTGACCTGCTGGTGGTCAACCTCTACCCGTTTGAGGCCACCGTCGCCCAGCCCGGCTGCACGCTGGAAGACGCGATAGAGAACATCGACATCGGCGGCCCGGCCATGGTGCGCAGCGCGGCCAAGAACTGGAAGGATGTGGCGGTGCTGACCCATGCATCGCAATACGCCGTGGTGCTGGCGGAACTCCAAGCCAAAGGCGTGGTGAGCGACAAGACCAAATTTTCCCTTGCGGTGGCGGCTTTTAACCGCATCAGCCAGTACGACGGCGCCATCAGCGACTACCTGTCGAGCATCCAGAGCGACGGCAGCATGGCGGCGTTTCCCGCCCAGTCCAATGCGCGTTTTATCAAGCTGCAAGACCTGCGCTATGGCGAAAACCCACACCAGCACGCTGCGTTTTACCGCGACCTGTACCCGGCGCCCGGGTCTTTGGTGACTGCCGTGCAAGTGCAGGGCAAGGAGCTGAGTTTTAACAACATCGCCGACGCCGACGCCGCCTGGGAGTGCGTCAAGAGCTTTGACACACCGGCCTGCGTCATCGTCAAACACGCCAACCCTTGCGGCGTGGCGCTGGG
>CAIYQF010000013.1 GCA_903928325.1 uncultured beta proteobacterium
ACCGCCTGGGGCGCTGAACCCGGGCTGGAAAATACCTGTGCGTCGAGCAGCTGTGACGCGGGCACGCCCAGCAGCGCGCAAGCCCGCGTGTTGAGCACCTGAAAGTCGGCCCGGTGGCCGATCTGCAGCGCGCCCAGCGCCTGTCCACTGGCGGACCGACCTCCTTTTAGAACGGCCTCAAGTAGATTAGCCGCGCTGCTCAGGCTGGGGCCACACGCGGCGGCCACATTGCGTTTGCGCTGCACCAGGCGCTGGCCGTATTCGAGCAAACGCAGCTCTTCAGTCCAACTGCGGGTGACGTGGCTGTCAGATCCCACCGACCAACGCCCTTGCAGGGCCGCGTAGCCGGAAAAATCAAACACGCCGTCGCCCAAATTGGCCTCGGTGCTGGGGCAAATCACAATGCTGGCGCCGCTGCGGGCCACGCCCGAGAGCTCTTGCGCCGTGGTGTGGGTGGCGTGCACCAGGTTCCAGTGCGCGTCAAGTGGCAGGTGGGCCAGCAGCCACTCGACCGGGCGCTTTCCAGTGTGGGCGATGCAGTCGGCAACTTCTTGCGTTTGCTCGGCAATATGGATGTGCACCGGCAGGCCACGCGTCTGCGCAAACTGCGCCAGCTCGGCCACGGCGGCGGGGTCGGCGGCGCGCAGCGAATGCACCGCCACGCCCAGGTTGACCTGCGCCAGGCCAGCGGTGTGGGCTTGCAAGTCGTCCACCAGGCGGCACAGCGTGGCGGGCGTGCAGGCAAAGCGCTGCTGTTGGGCGCGCACGCTGGTGGCGCCAAAGCCTGAGCGCATGTACAGCGTGGGTAAGAGCGTCAGGCCCATGCCCACGCGCTGCGCGGCGCGCACCAAGGCCAGGGACATGTCCAGCGGGCTGGCCGCAGGCGATTCGGCGGCGGCGTGGTGCACGTAATGGAACTCGCACACCTGGGTGTAGCCGCCTGCGAGCAGCTCGGTGTAAAGCATGGCGGCGATTTGCTCCAGCTGGTCCGGGGAGATGCGCTGGGCTACGGCGTACATGCGCTCGCGCCAGCTCCAAAAATCGTCGGTGCTGCCCTGGGCGCTGGTGGTCTGGGCGCTGGTGGTCTGGACGCTGGCGCGGCGCTGCTCGGTCAGGCCGGCAATGGCGCGCTGAAAAGCGTGGCTGTGGGCGTTGACCACGCCGGGCAGCACCGGGCCGTCCAGGCGCTGGGCGCCTGCGCACATCGCAGGTGTGGCGTCGGGGGTGATGGCGCTCCAGCGGCCGGTGGCGTCCACCACCAGGAGGACGTCGTGCGCCCAGGTGCCGTCCACCCAGGCCTGCGGGGCGAAGAAACGGGTTTCAGCGCGGGGCATACAAAGCCTCGCAGGCGTGCAAAGCGGCCACCAGCAGGGACCGCAGCAGCGGCTGTACCGCCGTGGCCGCTTGCGGGCGGTAGTCAAAGGGCGGCGACTCCTGCATGTACAGGGACTGGCACATTTCCAGCTGCACCGCGTGCACCCGGCGCTGGGGCGCGCCGTAGTGGCGGGTGATGTAGCCGCCCTTGAAGCGGCCGTTGAGCACCTGGCTGAACTGGGCTTGGGTTTGGCACGCGGCCTGCACCACCTGGGCGACCGTGGCATCTGCGCTGGCTCCGCTGGCCGTGCCAATGTTCAAGTCAGGCAGGCGGCCCTCAAACAGCCAAGGGATTTGTGAGCGGATGCTGTGGCCATCCCATAGCAGCGCGTAGCCGTGGAGGGCCGTGATGCGCTGCAACTCGGCCTGCAAGGCCTGGTGGTAGGGCGCCCAGTACCGGCTGCGGCGGCGTGCGCGCTCTGCGGCGTCGGGGGCGCATCCGTCCAGGTAGAGCGCCTCGCCGGTAAAGAAGCGCGTGGGGCACAGCTCGGTGTTGGAGGCGCCGGGGTACATGGGCGCGTCGTCGGGCGGGCGGTTGAGGTCAATCACATAGCGGCTGCAATGCGGGCGCAGCACGCTGGCGCCCATTTGCGGCGCAAAGTCGTAGAGGCGCGCCAGGTGCCAGTCGGTGTCTTCCACTGCCAGGGCGCGCGGCACGTAGTGGGCCTGCAATTCGGGCGGAATCTGGGTGCCTGTGTGCGGCAAGCTGAGCAAAAGCGGCGCGCTGCCTGGGTGCAGGGAATAGGTCTCGGGGTGGGTCATCGCACTTCGCCTTTGAAAACGGTATGGATCAGCGGGTTGGCGCCCAGGGCGTAGGCCAGTTGCGCCGGATGCTGCAGGTCCCACAGCACAAAGTCGGCCCGCAAGCCCGGTGCCAACATGCCCCGGTCGCGCAGGCCCAAGGCGCGGGCCGCATGGCGGGTGACGCCGGCGAGCGCCTCCTCGGGCGTCAGGCGAAACAGGGTGCAGGCCATATTGAGCATGAGCAGCAGCGAGGTGCAGGGCGAGCTGCCGGGGTTGCAGTCGGTGGAAATAGCCATGGGCACGCCGTGCTGGCGCAGCAAGTCCATGGGCGGCAGCTTGGTTTCGCGCAAAAAGTAAAAGGCCCCCGGCAGCAGCACCGCCACGCTGCCCGCGTCTGCCATGGCGGCAGCGCCCGCGTCGGACAGCCATTCCAGGTGGTCGCAGCTCAGTGCGCCATAACGCGCGGCCAGTTGCGCGCCGCCGCTGTCGCTGAGCTGCTCGGCGTGCAGCTTGAGCGCCAAGCCCAGCGCCTGCGCGGCCTGGAACACCCGCTCGGTCTGCGCAGTGCTAAACGCAATGCGCTCGCAAAACGCGTCTACGGCGTCCACCAAGCCCTCGCCAGCCAACTGCGCCAGCATGCGCAGCACCTCTTCGATGTACGCGTCGCCCTGCCCGGCAAACTCGGGTGGCAGCGCGTGGGCGCCCAAAAACGTGGTGCGCACATCGACTGCGTGGTCGGCGCCCAGGGCGCGCGCCACTTGCAGGCATTTGCGCTCGTGCGCCAGCGCCAGGCCGTAGCCGGACTTGATCTCCACGGTGGTCACGCCCTCCCCCATCAGGTGGCGCAGGCGCTGGGCGCTGCTGGCCGTGAGTTGTTCGGCGCTGGCCTCGCGCGTGGCGCGCACCGTGGACGCAATGCCGCCGCCCCGGCGGGCAATCTCTTCGTAGCCCACGCCTTGCAGGCGCTGCTCGAACTCGGCGGCGCGGTCGCCGCCATAGACCAGGTGGGTGTGGCAATCAATCAGCCCGGGGGTGATAAGCGCGCCCAGGGCATCGTGCTGCACGCTGCATTGGGCGCGCAGTGCCTCGGGCAGCTCGGCCAGCGGCCCCACCCACTTCAAGGTGGCGCCTTGCACCACCATGGCGCCGTCGCACACCAGGCCGTAGGGTTCGGTGGCGTCGGCCTGCAAGGTGGCCAGGGTGCAGTGGTGCCAAAGTTGCAGGCTCATGCGTCTATCTCCATGTACAAAGCGTCGGTTGAGAGCACGTTGAGGGCCACGCCCGCAGGCAGCGCCTGCCAGGCCAGGCTGTGGCCGGCCAGCCGGGTGCAGGCTTGTCCGGCCCAAATCTCGGCGCCAGACACGCCCGCCCAAATGGCGACGGTGCGCGGGCCCGCGGTCACCGCGTCCAGCCGGTCCACCACCCGCAGCAGGTGCGCGCTGGCCCGATCGGTGCGCAGCATGAGGTTGAAGTCTTGCGTGGCGCCATCGATCAGCGCGCAGTCCACGGCAAGCGCGCCGTCAAAACAAAAAGGCGCACTTGCGGGGGTGAGCGTGGCCACCTCCCCTACCCCACCGTCGCCCAGGTGCAGCCGCACGCCCGCGCCAGAGAGTACGGCAAACCAGCGCTGCACGCCCTCGAAGCGAGAAAAAGGGCCGTCAGCCTGCACCTCGGCCACCGACAGGCGAAACACCCAGTGGGCCGGGCTGGGCCAGGCCAGCAATTCGCGCGTCACGCCGCCGCCATTTTTCCAGGGGCTGGGGGCTACGTCGGCCAAGGCCAGGGTGTTCCACTTCATCGTTTTACAGCTGGAAATTGCCGCTCAGGCTGTAGCGCGCGCCGGGGTAGACC
>CAIYQF010000014.1 GCA_903928325.1 uncultured beta proteobacterium
AAGCCGCTGCGCATGCCCGGCACATTGCTGCGTTTGGACAGGCTGGTGAAAGACACCAGGTTTTTGAAATCCTCGCGGCCCAGCTTCGAAGCTGCCTCCAAGCCGCCCAGGGGCGGCTCGTCGCGAAAATAGATTTCGCTGTAACACTCATCGCTGGCGATCACAAAGCCGAAGCGATCGCTCAAGTCAAAAAGCATTTTCCATTCGGTCAGAGGCATAACCGCGCCCGCCGGGTTGCCGGGGCTGCAAACAAACAGCAACTGGGTGCGCGCCCACACGGCGTCGGGCACACTGGCCCAGTCCTGGGAGAAGTTGCGCTGGGGGTCGGACGCCACAAAATACGGTTCGGCACCGCCCAAGAGCGCTGCGCCTTCGTAAATTTGGTAGAAGGGGTTGGGACAGACCACCAGCGGCTTGGCGCCGTCGGCCTGGGGCCGCAGTACCGTTTGGGCGAAAGCGAAAAGCGCCTCACGTGATCCGTTGACCGGCAGTATTTGTGTCGCCGGGCTCACATTCAATTGGTAGCGGCGCTCTAGCCAGCGGCCCATGGCGCTGCGCAAAGCCGGTTCCCCAGCGCTTGCCGGGTAGGCGGAGAGCCCGCTGCCCTGGATGGCCTGGCAGTACGCATCCTTGATCAACGCCGGTGTGGCGTGTCGCGGCTCACCAATACCCAAACTGATCGCAGAAAAGACTGGGTTGGGCATGGCGCTGGAGAACAAGCGCCGCAGGCGTTCAAACGGATAGGCCTGCAATAGCGGCAAATAGGGATTCATAGGCCGTTATTATCGTCGAATTGGTGCCAAATGGCCTTTTTCGTGCGCGTGCGCGCCGGGCTGGCGCTTGGCGTTTTGAGGAGATTTTCCATGCCTGACGGGTCCCCCCCTGCGTACGCTTATGTGCACCTCAACGTGCAAGGCGCATTGGACTACTTGGGCGACACCCAAGCCCTGCGGGGCATGCTGCCGACCTTGTGCACCACCTTGGGAAAGGATATACCGGCCATTTCCCAATTGTTGGATCAAGGCGAAAGGCACGCGGCTGCGCGGTGTTTGCATTCGCTCAAAGGCTTTGTCCCGGTGTTCTGCCATAACGATGTGGCCTTAGAGTTGGAGGTGGTCGAGCGCTTGTGCCGCGGCACCGATGCGTCTGCATTGGATGCCGCTTTTGCTCATGTGGCGCCTGTGCTGCTGGCGCTGGCAGACGAAGCAGCGCACTATTTGGCCCAGCCAGGGTGATGGCAGGAGAGGGTTTGCTGCGCCGCAGTATCATCGGCGCACCGA
Organism: uncultured beta proteobacterium; assembly: GCA_903928325.1. Lineage (GTDB taxonomy): Bacteria > Pseudomonadota > Gammaproteobacteria > Burkholderiales > Burkholderiaceae_C > Allorhodoferax. The sequence goes on from CAIYQF010000014.1 coordinate 1,281, forward strand.
AACCAGCCGATAAAAATCGCTTTTTGGTAATTAAATCAAGAGCTTAGCCCCAACTTTTTCCTTTCGTGCGCCTCAATTCCATCAAGCTCTCCGGGTTTAAATCCTTCGTCGAGCCCACCAATTTTTTGTTGCCGGGGCAACTGGTGGGCGTGGTGGGGCCCAACGGCTGCGGCAAATCCAACATCATGGACGCCGTGCGATGGGTACTGGGTGAGAGCCGCGCCAGCGAATTGCGCGGCGAGTCAATGCAAGACGTTATTTTTAACGGCACCACCACGCGCAAACCGGCCAGCCGCGCCAGCGTAGAGCTGGTGTTTGACAACGCCGACCAACGCGCTGGCGGCCAGTGGGGTCAGTTTGGCGAAATTGCCGTTCGGCGTGTGCTCACGCGCGACGGGACATCGAGCTACTTCATCAACAACCAGGTGGTGCGTCGGCGCGATGTGCAGGACGTGTTTTTGGGCACCGGTCTGGGGCCGCGCGCATACGCCATCATCGGCCAGGGCACGATCAGCCGCATCATTGAGTCCAAACCCGAAGAATTGCGCTTGTTTCTGGAAGAGGCGGCTGGCGTCTCTAAATACAAAGAACGCAGACGTGAGACAGAGCACCGCCTGAGCGACACCCGGCTGAACCTGACCCGGGTCGAGGACATCCTGCGCGAACTCAACAGCGCGTTGGAAAAACTCGAAAAACAAGCGCAAGTTGCCTTGGAGTACAAACAACTGCAGGCCGACGTCACCCAAAAGCAGCACCAGCAATGGTTTTTGAAGCGTGCCGAGGCCCAGGCCGACCAAGCCAAGGTGCAAGCCGATGCGCAAAGCGCCGCGCTTGCCTTAGACGAACGCCTGGCCGACCTGCGCCACATCGAGGCCGACTTGGAGTTGGTGCGCCAGGCCCATTACTCGGCGGCCGACGAGGTCAACCAGCGCCAGGGTTTGCTCTATGAGGCAAGCGCCGAAGTGGGCCGCCTGGAGGCAGAAATACGGTTTGTGGTCGATGGCCGCCAGCGGGTGGAGCAGCGTATGGCCACGCTTCAAGAGCAGCTGTTGCAGTGGGCTGAGCGCAAAACCCAGGCTGGCGAAGAAATCGAAGGCCTGGCCGAGCTTGCCATGGCCGGGGCGCAACACACCGAGCTGCTGTCGGCCCAGTTGGAAGACCAGACACAGCTACTGCCCCAGCTGGAGGATGCCTTGGAGCGTGCGCAATCGAGCGCCAACGCCCAGCGCAGCGCCGTGTCGCAGGTGCAGCAGGCCATTGGCGTTTTGGCGGCAGAGCAGCGCAACGTGCAGGAGCAAAGCCGCCAGTTGGCGACCCGCCGCGAGCGTTTGGCCGCAGAAAGAAGCGCTTTGGTTGCCGCCGATGAGCCACGTTTGCTCGCTTTGCAACAGGAGTGGGAGCTAGCCCAATCCCACGCCGACCAGGTTGTAGCTGCCGTCAATGACTTGCAAGACAGCGTGCCCCAGCTTGATGAAGCCCGGCGTACGCAGCAAGACCGGGTCAACCGCGAGTCGGCGCGCCACGCGGATTTGTCCGCCCGGCTGGAGGCGCTAAAGGCCTTGCAGGAGCGCGTTCGTACCGACGGGAAGCTCCAACCCTGGCTCACCAAGCACGGGCTAGAGGGTTTGCAAGGCTTGTGGAGCCGTATCGAGGTCGAGGCAGGATGGGAAAACGCCGTGGAAGCGGCGCTGCGCGACCGATTGGGCTCTTTGGAGGTGTCACGGCTGGATATGGTGCGATCATTCGCCAGCGATGCACCACCGGCAAAACTGTCATTTTTCAGTCCGCCGGTTGCCGGGCCGACCGCTGTGGCATCTGCATTTCCCAGGCTGTCGGACCTGGTTCGGGTGCATGACGCTGGCTTGGCTGCGGTTTTGGTCACTTGGTTGGAGGGCTGCTACCGCGCCGCCAGCCTGGACGACGCGTTGGCCCAGCGCAGCAGCCTGGCGCCCGGTGAAACCCTGTTTGTGGCCCAAGGCCATGGTGTGGGTCAATACAGCGTGGGCTTCTATGCACAGGATGCGGAGCAAGCCGGTCTGCTGGCGCGCGCCCACGAAATCCACAACTTGGAAAAAGAAGTGCGCGCCCAAACGCTGATGGCCCAGGAGTCGCGCACGGCGCTGGCCCGCGCCGAGTCGGCGTATGCCGACAGCGCTCAGCAATTAGTGACACTGCGCCGACAGGCGCAAGAGGTTCAGGCGCGAAACCACAGCCTGCAGGTCGAAGTCTTGCGCCTGGCGCAATTGTGCGAGCAGGTGCGCAGCCGCAGCCTGCAAATCGCCACCGATGCCGCCGAGGTGGATGCCCAGATCGAGGATCTCCAAGAGCGTGCTGCCGTGGCGCAGGCCCAGTTTGAGACCTTGGACCTGGAATTGGCCCAGAGCCAGGAGCGCCACGCCGAACTCGATGAACAGGTCATCTTGGGCCGCAGCCGCCTGACCCAATCCTTGGAGCAGCAGCGCACCCTGGAGCGAGCGGCCCAAGAAGCCGGTTTTTCACAGCGCAGCCTAGACGCCCGCAATGGCGAGTTGGTGCGCGCCATGCAAACGGCCGATGAGCAGACCCAGGCCCTGACAGTTGAATGCGCGCGCGCCACCGTGGAGTTGGAACGACTCACCGACGCTGCGGCCCAGGCGGGCTTGCAAAGTGCGCTGGAACTCAAGGCACAGCGCGAGCAACAACTCGGCGCCAAGCGCAGCGAATACGACGACTTGACCGCCAAATTGCGCGCCAGCGACGAGCGGCGCCTGCAATTGGAGCGTGCGCTGGAGCCCTTGCGTCAGCGCATCACCGAGTTCCAGCTCAAAGAGCAGGCGGCCCGCTTAGGGTTTGAGCAGTACCAAAACCAGTTGTTTGAAGCCCAAGCCGACCTGGATGCCCTGGCGCTGAGCCTGCAGGCGCAGCCGGTGCGGCTGTCGGGATTGCAAAGTGAAATCGACCGCATCCACCGCGACATTGTGGCGCTGGGCGCTGTCAACTTGGCCGCTTTGGATGAATTGACTGCCGGGCGCGAGCGCAAAGAGTTTCTGGACGCACAAAGCCTGGACCTGAACCAGGCCATGGAGACGCTGGAAGACGCCATCCGCAAGATCGATGCTGAAACACGTGATTTGCTTTCGACCACGTTTAACGAAGTCAACACCCATTTCGGGCGCATGTTCCCAGAGCTGTTTGGCGGTGGCAATGCGCGGCTGGTGATCACCGGCGACGAGATCTTAGATTCGGGAGTACAAGTGATTGCGCAGCCGCCGGGCAAAAAGAACCAGACCATCCACCTGCTCTCGGGCGGCGAAAAAGCGCTGACCGCGATTGCGCTGGTGTTTGCCATTTTCCAGCTCAATCCGGCGCCGTTTTGCCTTCTTGACGAGGTCGATGCGCCGCTGGACGACGCCAACACCGAGCGCTACGCCAAGCTGGTCACCAGCATGAGCGCGAGCACCCAGTTTTTGTTTATTAGCCATAACAAAATCGCCATGGAAATGGCTGAGCAGCTGATTGGTGTCACGATGCAAGAGCAGGGTGTTTCGCGCATCGTGGCGGTGGATATGGAAGCGGCTGTGGACCTGGTGCAGCAGCCCTAGGTGCCGCAATCAGTCGCTCACTAAACGAGATGGAGATAGCACAACATGGGTAACTTGCAATTTGGCTTGGTCGTCATTGGTGCTTTGGTGCTGCTGGCCCTGGTGGTACACAGTGCCTGGTCCGCCCGTGCCAACGCGCCCCGGCAGCCCGAACCGGTGGGTGCGCCGCCAGAAAGCGAAGCTGTGGTGCAGGAGCCTTCCTTGGATGACGAAGGTTTTGATGCCATGCGCCTCTCGCACCCGATGGCCCGGCGCCCGGCGATAGACGCCTTGATAGACGCCATTGCCGCCGTCAACCTCGACCCTTTGGCCACTGCGGTGTCCGGCGAGGCCGCCATGGCCGCTTTCCCCACCACCCGGCGCGCTGGGACTAAGCTGTTTTCGATCGAAGGCTTTAACGTCGAAACCCAGGAATGGGAAAGCCCGGCCGCTGGTGCGCGCTACCACGTATTCCAAACCGGCG
>CAIYQF010000015.1 GCA_903928325.1 uncultured beta proteobacterium
ACCCGGCATGGGCTACTACGCCAACGACCTGCCCAAGTTTGGCGCCCTGCCCGGCGCCAGCCCGGCGCTGGCGTCTGCATCGGCGGCGCCAGCCAACAGCGACTTTGTGACGGCCCCGGAGATGACGCCGCTGTTTGGCTACGCGCTGGCACGCCAGGTTGCCCAAGCGCTACACGCCACGGACACCGACGAAGTATGGGAGTTTGGCGCAGGCACCGGGGCGCTGGCGCAGCACCTGCTCGCGGCCCTGACGGAAATGGGCGTGACCCCAGTGCGCTACACCATTGTGGAAGTCTCCACCAGCCTGCGCGAGCGCCAGCGCGCGCGCCTGGCAGCCTGGGTGCCCCAAGTGCAATGGGCCAGCGCCTTGCCGCAGGCGCTGCACGCCGTGGTGCTGGGCAACGAGCTGCTCGACGCCATGCCGGTGCAACTGCTGGTGCGCAAGGGCGGCGTGTGGCACGAGCGCGGCGTGGCGCTGGAGGGTGTTGGGGATGGGGCAGCGGACCCGTTTGTCTGGAGCGACCGCCCCACCACGCTGCGCCCCAGCGCAGACATCGATGGCGAGCACGATTACCTGACCGAAATCCACCCCCGTGGCGAGGCCTTTGTGCGCACCCTGGGCGAGCGATTGGTGCGCGGAGCGGCGTTTTTGCTCGACTACGGCTTCCCCCAAGACGAGTACTACCACCCGCAGCGCCACATGGGCACGGTGATGTGCCACCGCGCCCACCAAAGTGACATCGACCCGCTGGCCGACGTGGGCTTTAAAGACATCACCGCGCACGTCAACTTCACCGGCTTGGCGCTGGCCGCGCAAGACGCTGGTCTGGAGGTGCTGGGCTACACCAACCAGGCCCATTTTTTGATGAATTGCGGTCTGGTCGATTTGATGCAGGAGGCCGCCTTGCCCGTGCGCGTGGCGGCACAAAAACTCATCTTGGAGCATGAAATGGGCGAGCTGTTCAAGGTGATCGCCCTGGGCAAAGGCCCGCTGTGGCAGCCCCTGGGCTTTGCCCAAGGCGACAAGACGCATCGGCTTTAAACCCAAGCGCCGGGCCCCTGCGGCTGTAACCTATTGGTAAACCAGCGCGCTGCGGTCGGCGTTAGCATGGGCGCCCTTTGTCGCGCTGCTGCGCACCCGTTGACCGGTCCATTTTTCAGGTAGTTACCCATGTCTGCTGCTACACCTTCCATCGTGTTTCCCCCCTCTATGGCGCCCGTGGCCTGCGTGGACATTGGCGGCACCAAAGTGGCTGTCAGCGTGGCCGACAGCCACGGCGTGCGCGGCAAAGTGGCTGAGCCCACCGCCACCGTGGGCGACCGCGGGGCGCTGGCGGCGCAAATCATCCGCATGGTGGGTCAAAGCTGTGCCAACGCCGGACTGGCCGTGGCTGACCTGGCTGCTGTGGGCGTGGTGTCTTGCGGGCCGTTTGTGGTGGTGGACGGGCTGGTTGAACTGGCAGCACCCAATATTTGTGGCGGCATGGCGGGCAAGGCGCGCGGCCTGCCCAACGACTGGCCCACGGCCTACCTGGAGGCGCCTTTGCGCGCCGCCCTGCCCCAGGTCCGCGTAGAAAACGACGGCGTGGGCGCCCTAGAAGCCGAGCGGCGCTGGGGCGCGTTGCAAGGCGTGGACCATTGCGCGTATGTGACATGGAGCACCGGCATTGGCATGGGCGTGTGCGTAGACGGCCACATTCTTCGCGGCAAAAACGGCAACGCCGGGCACGCCGGACACACCTTTGTCAGCGACAACAACGACGCGCTGTGCGGCTGCGGCAACGTGGGTGACGTGGAGGGCCTGATTGCCGGCAACGCCATCGCGCGGCGATTTAGCGTGCAGGGCTATGCCGATGCAGCCACCCTGCTGGCCAGCGCCCGCGCAGGCGACGCCCATGCACTGGCCCTGGTCGATGAGCTGTGCCGCATCATGGGCCGCGCCATGTACAACCTGGTAGCCACGCTGGACCTGCAGCGCATCAGCGTGGGCGGCAGCGTGTTTTGGCATCACCGCGACTTCTTGTTGCCCCGTTTGCAAGCGCAGCTGCAGGGCAGGCTCCCAGCCCTGACCCAGGGCCTCGAAGTGGTTCCTGCGGGACTGGGCAATGCCGTGGGGGACTACGCGGCGCTGGCGCTGGTGATGGGCTAAACCTGCCGGTCTGGTGACCTAGCCTAGGGAAAGTCCCAATAGCGGCTTTCGAAAAATTAATTAAAAATTAATTAATTCTCGTTGGCATGGTGCCAGCGCGGAGCAAACCTGCCGATCAGCTCTCACGCGTCCGGCATCCCCTCAATGGAGACAATAATGTTGAAGCTTTCTCAATTGGCCACCGCAGTGGCTTTGGTGGTCGCAGGTGCTGCGGCAATGGCTGGTGAAGTCGAAGTGCTGCACTACTGGACCTCGGGCGGCGAGGCCAAGTCGGTTGCCGAGCTGAAAAAAATCATGCAGGCCAAGGGCCACACCTGGAAAGACTTTGCCGTAGCTGGCGGCGGCGGCGACAACGCTGCGACGGTACTCAAAAGCCGCGTGGTCTCGGGCAATCCCCCAGCTGCTGCCCAAATCAAAGGCCCGGCCATTCAAGAATGGGCTTCTGAAGGCGTGCTGGCCAATCTGGACGCTACCGCCAAAGCCGAAAAATGGGACAGCCTGCTGCCCGGCGTGGTGGCCGACGTGATGAAGTACAAGGGCAACTACGTGGCTGCCCCCGTCAATGTGCACCGCGTGAACTGGATGTGGGCCAACGCTGCCGTGCTGAAAAAAGCCGGTGTGAGCGGCGCGCCCAAGACTTGGGACGAGTTCTTTGCAGCCGCTGAAAAAGTCAAAAAAGCCGGTTTGATCGCCGTGGCCCACGGTGGTCAAAACTGGCAAGACTTCACCACCTTTGAGTCTGTGGTGCTGGGCGTGGGCGGTGCCAAGTTTTACAGCGACGCGCTGGTCAAGCTCGACCCCAAAGCGCTGAGCAGCGACACCATGAAGAAGTCCTTAGAGACCTTCCGCAAGATCAAGGGCTACACCGACGCTGCTGCCCCTGGCCGCGACTGGAACCTGGCCACGGCCATGGTGATCCAAGAGAAA
>CAIYQF010000016.1 GCA_903928325.1 uncultured beta proteobacterium
AGCAGGTCCAGCGCCATGATGTTGCCCGCGCCTTCCCAAATCGAGTTGAGCGGCATTTCGCGGTAAATGCGGGCCATAACGCCCAAGCCGCCCTCTTCCACATAGCCGTTGCCGCCCATGCATTCCATGGCCTCTTGGCCAAAAGCACTGCCGCGCTTGCAGATCCAAAACTTGGCAATCGGCGTGAGCACGCGGGCCATCAAGCGCTCAAAGCCGTCGCCCGCATTGTCAAAGGCGCGCGCCAGGCGCATGGACAAGGCGGTGGCGGCTTCGCTTTCCAGCGCCAAGTCGGCCAGCACGTTGCGCATCAGCGGCTGGTCAATCAGGCGCTTGCCAAAGGCTTGGCGCTGCGCGGTGTGGTTGAGCGCAATGCTCAGGGCCTGGCGCATCAGGCCGGTGGTGCCCAAAGAGCAGTCCAGCCGGGTCATCTCGCCCATTTCCAGAATCTGCGGCACGCCGCGCCCTTCCACGCCCACCAGCCAGGCGGTGGCGCCCACAAACTCGACTTCTGAGCTGGCATTGGCCTTGTTGCCCAGCTTGTCTTTGAGGCGCTGGATGCGCAAATGGTTCAGGCTGCCATCGGGCAACACGCGGGGCAAAAAGAAACAGCTCAGGCCCGCCGCCGACTGCGCCAGCACCAAAAACGCGTCGCACATGGGCGCCGAGAAAAACCATTTGTGCCCCACCAGCGTAAAGCGCTGGCCCCAGGCATCATGGCCGTCGGCCGTGGCCTGCGTGGTGTTGGCGCGCACGTCCGAGCCGCCTTGCTTTTCGGTCATGCCCATGCCCATGGTCAGCCCGGTTTTTTGGCTGAAGAGTTTGAGCGCCGGGTCGTAGTGCGGGCTGGAGAGGCCCGGCGCCCAGTCTTGGTAAATAGCGGCGTTGCTGCACAGCGCGGGCATGACCGCATAGGTCATGGAAATCGGGCAGAGCATGGACGGCTCCAGCTCGGTGAACATGGAAAACGCCGCCGCGCGGCGCAGGTGCGCGGTCGAGGTGCCGGGTTTTGCATCAAAAAAAGTGGGCCATGGGCTGCCGTGCAGCCCCGCGCGCGTGGCCTCGGCCATCAGCACGTGGTAGCTGGGGTGAAACTCCACCAAGTCCGTGCGCTTGCCATAGCGATCGTGGCTGCGTAGCTGCGGGGTGTGCACATTGGCCAGTTGCGCGTGGGTTTGCATCGCAGCGCTGCCCAGGCGCGCGCCCAGTGCCTGCAAATCGGCAGTGTTCAGGCCCGGTGCGTTGAACTTGAGCGCGCTTTGCAGGCCCTGGTTGCCGTCAAACACGTTGTAGTTCTCCAGGGCTTGCGCCTGGTTGAACACCTCGTGGGTGGCGGCTGCGTTCATTTAGACCAGCTTGACGAGTTGTTTGCCAAAGTTTTTGCCCTTGAGCAGGCCCAAAAAGGCCTCAGGCGCGTTCTCCAAGCCTTGGGCAATGCTTTCGCGGGCGCGCAGCTTGCCGGTAGCGACCAGGCTGCCAAGCTCAGTCAGCGCGGCAGGCCAGACTTCCATGTGCTCGCTGACGATAAAGCCTTCAATCTTCAGGCGCTGCATCAGGATCAGCGAAGGCTGGGTCAGGGGCAGCGGCGCGCCGTTGTAGCCGGCAATCATGCCGCACACGGCGATACGGCCAAAGGCGTTCATGAGCGGTAGCACGGCGTTGAGCACCATGCCGCCCACGTTCTCAAAGTAGCCGTCAATGCCCTTGGGGCAGGCGGCGGCAATGGCGGCAGACAGGCTGGCGGCGTCTGGGTGTTGCTTGTAGTCAATGCAGGCGTCAAAGCCACGCTCTTCCACCGCATATGTGCACGTCTCGGCGCCCCCGGCAATGCCCACCGTGCGGCAGCCGCGCGCGCGGCTCAGGGCGGCAAAGGCGCTGCCCACCGCACCAGTTGCGGCGCTAACCACCAGCGTGTCGCCCGCCTTGGGCGCAATGATGTGGACCAGGCCGTAGTAGGCGGTCACTCCTGGCATGCCCACGGCGCCCAGGTAGGCGCTCAGGGGCACATGGCGGGTGTCTACTGCGCGCAAGGCGCCGGGCAGCGTGGCATTGACCACGCTGTATTCCTGCCAGCCGCCCATACCCACCACCTGGGTGCCCACGGGGTACTGCGGGTTGTGCGACTCCACCACTTCGCCCACCGTACCGCCTTGCATGGTCGCGCCCAGGGCTTGGGGTTGGGCGTAGCTTTTGGCGTCGTTCATGCGGCCACGCATGTACGGGTCCAGGCTCAAAAAGTGGTGGCGCACCAGCACTTCGCCGTCTTTCAGCGGGGGCGTTTCGCTGCTGACCAGCACAAAGTTGCTGGCTTGGGCTTCGCCCTTGGGGCGGTTGTCGAGGTGGATTTGGCGGTTTGCGGGCATAGTGGTCTCAATATTGCGTTAATGATCAGTCGGTTGAAATGGGAGTCGCTGGGGCTGCGGGGTTGGCGTCAGTTACAGCGCCCGGCGCACGCTTCATGTATTTGAAGGTGCCCATGGCGCTTGCGCAGGCGCGACCCTGGGCGTCAAAAATAGTGGACTGGGTGAAGGCCAAAGTGGCCGTGCGTTGCACCAGCGTGCCACGGGCAATCAGCGGGCCCACGGCGGGCAGCATAAAGCTGGTTTTCATCTCGATGGTGACCACGCCCTGCTCTGGCACTTCGCTGCGTGCGGCGGTCGCCATGGACACATCTAGCAATGTCATCAAGGCGCCGCCGTGGGTCACGCCATACGAGTTCAGGTGCGCGGGCAAGGCGGTGAAAGTAATCTCGGACTGACCCTGGGTGCACACCGTCAGCACAAACCCCAGGTGCCGAACAAAGGGAATGTCCACCCCAAACCCGGCAACGCGCTTCCAAGAGTCCAACGCCGCCGCCGCGCCGTCTTCAGCCACCGGTAACCACGCTTACGCCGCCGTCCACCGCCAGCCACTGGCCGGTAATGTGCTTGCCCGCGTCAGACGCATACAAGAGACACAAGCCTTTGAGGTCTTCGTCGTCGCCCAGGCGTTTGAGCGGTGCGTGGGCGGCGAGCTTTTCTTCTCCCATGGCTTTCAAGGTCCCCGCGGTCATTTTGCTGGGGAAGAAGCCCGGGCAAATGGCGTTGACGGTGATGTTGTACTTGCCCCACTCCGCGCCCAGGGTGCGGGTGAAGTTGATGACCGCACCCTTGGACGTGTTGTAGGCAATGGTGTGCAAAACATCGGGGTTGCCGCCCAGTCCGGCAATGGACGCCACGTTGATGATGCGACCCGTGCGGCGCGCAATCATGCTGCGCTTGGCCACCGCTTGGCTCAGCAAAAAGTAGCCGCGAACATTGAGGTTCATCACCTTGTCCCAGGCGTCCACCGGGTGGTCTTCCGCGGGTGAGCCCCAGGCGGCACCGGCGTTGTTGACCAGAATATCGATGTCGCCCATGCGTTGAAGCGTTTCATCGACCAGG
>CAIYQF010000017.1 GCA_903928325.1 uncultured beta proteobacterium
CGGGCAGCCGGTCATGGGTGTGCGCACCCGCGCCGACTGCGCCGCAACATTTCGCAGCGGTTTTGACAGTTGTGGCGAGGGTTCATCGCTGCGCTTTGTTGCCGTGCAAGACCTGGAGCCAGCGCAAGATGGCCCGACCCTGGACAGCCAGTGGCTGCGCCCCCAGGTTGAGCTGGGCTTGGGCTTGCGCGCCACCGTGGGCACGGAGTACGGGCTGGTGGACTATTCGGCAGCGCTGGAAATCGGGGCTGAAATGGCGCTGGCACCCGGCCTGACGGCCTACGGGGTGGGTTCTGCTCCCCTGTCCAACTCTGGTAGCTATGACGACTACCGCGTGTTCGCTTCCCAGCGCTTTACCCAGTCTCAGCTCACCCAACGCTACCTGACCTATTGGGCGCCGGTGGGCCCGCTGCTCGCCCAGGCGTCTTTGGGCTATTTCAATGCCACTGACCAGGGCGCCCAGGCTGATGTGCTGTGGCTGTCGGACTCGGGTCGTTGGCGCCTGCATGGCCTGGCGGCGCACTACGTCAATACCACGGACGCCAGCCAGGCGGCCATGGCGCCGGTGATCGGCTCGGTGCGCTATAGCGTTATACCCAGTGTGTGGCACCTCGATGTAGCCGGTGGCCAGTATTACAACGGGGACCAGGGCTGGAACCTGGCGTCTTCCCACTTTATAGGCAACGCGGTGTTTCGCGTGTTTATGCGCCGCACCGGCGGCGATGCAAGCCCGGGAAAGCCGCAAACCAGTTTTGCCGGTTTTGACGTGTCGATCCCCTTCGGGCCTGAACGGGCGGCTACGGCGGGTGCCATGTCGCTGCGCGGACGCGACCGGTGGCGAACGGGCTTGGAAACCAAGGTCGGAGCCAACGACAACTACCTGACTGCTGGTTATGGCGTGGTGCCGCAGTTGCGCCATGGCCTGACGACCGATGTGACCGACTTTGACCGCATGGGCCAGGCCGACGTGTGGGCCGATCGGGCCCGCCTGCGCTTCGCGATGCAATAACCCTGCCCATGTTGAATACCTGGTTATCCCCTGAAGTACTGGCCCTGCTGGTAGCCTGGGCCGCTGCCAGCGCGATTGTGTTGACGCAGCGCTGGCATGGCAAATGGAGCGTCGATTCCCTGGAGGGGATTCAAAAGTTTCATACCGAACCAACCCCGCGTGTGGGCGGCGTTGCGATTGTCATAGGCCTTGTCGCTGCGTGGGGCCTGGCGCCGCTGGCCTATGTGGGTGGTTTGTTGGGGCCTTTGCTGGTGGCGGGTTTGCCCGCGCTGGCGTTTGGGCTGACCGAGGACCTGACCAAGTGCGTGGGCGTGGGCGCTCGCCTGTTGGCGACCATGGCCTGCGGTGTGATGGGGTATGCGATGACTGGCATGGCCATCACCCACGCCAACCTGGTGGGGCTGGATTGGTTGCTGGGATTTACCGTGGTGTCGGTTGCGTTTACAGCATTTTCGGTGGCTGGCGTGGCCAACGCCGTCAACATCATTGATGGCATGAACGGCCTGGCGGGTGGTTCGGTGGTCATCATGCTAGCTGGCTTGGGCGCCATCAGCGTTCAGGTGGGGGATCCGCAGCTGGCCCATGTGTGCGTCATCTTGGCGGGGGCTGTGGCGGGGTTTTTGCTGGTGAATTGGCCTTTGGGTCGCATTTTTCTGGGCGACGGGGGCGCTTATTGTGCCGGTTTCTCCTTGGCTTGGGTGTCGGTGCTTTTGCTGGCCCGCCACCCCGAGGTGTCGGCCTGGGCGCCTTTGCTGGCCTGCGGCTACCCGATTTTGGAGGTCTTGTTTAGCATGCAGCGCCGACGCCGTCGCGGCTTGAGCGTGAGCGCGCCCGACCGCTTGCATTTGCACAGTCTGGTCAAAAAACGCGTGGTCGCCCATTGGTTTCCTGGTGCCAGCACCTTGGCTCGCAACTCCATGACCGGTTCGCTGATGTGGCTCGCTGCCCTGGTGCCCGTGGGCCTGGCGGTTTTTAGGCCCACCGATACGACGTTTTTGGTTTTGGCGCTGCTGCTGAGTGCTTTGTTGTACACGGCGGTGTATGCGCGGCTGACCCAGTTTTCCTGGTGTATTGGCGCCGCGACGATGCGAGGGGCTAACGCAGACCCGTCGCAAGTCGACTAAACGGGTGGCAAGCCCCCGTTAGCGTGCCGCCATACCCTGGTGGCGCAGCAAAGCGTCGAGCGCGGGTTCGCGGCCACGAAAAGCCTTGAACGACTCCATGGCCGGGCGGCTGCCGCCAGCTTCCAGAATGGTTTTCAAGTAGCGCTGGCCGGTCGACGGGCTCTGGGCGCCGTCGGGCGTGGCGGTTTCTTCAAAGGCGGCGTACACG
>CAIYQF010000018.1 GCA_903928325.1 uncultured beta proteobacterium
AGCGTTGGTGCACCACGGTCTGTAGCAGCTCGGCGCTGACGTCGGCAATGCGCCGCGCCAGGAAGAGATCGTCAAGCACCAACAGGTCCGGCTCCAGCAGGACGCGCAGCTGCTTGCGTTGCTCGTCCGGCCCCGCCAGGCTGTAGTGCGCAAACGCGGTGTCGGCCTCGATGTAGCGCACGTCGTACCCCTGCAGCGTGCCCTGGTAGGCGAGTGCCTTGGCGATGTGGCTCTTGCCCGTGCCGGGCTTGCCGATGAGCAGCGCGTTGAACCCTTGGGTGATGAATTTGAGGGTGTGCAGTTCGAAGCACGCCTGGCGGGGCACCTTGGGGTTGAAGTGCCAATCGAATTCGCCCAGCGTTACGCGCTCATCGAGTCCCGACTGCTGGTAGCGCCGCTCGGTCAGTTTGGAGCGGCGCCGGTCGAGTTCGTCCTGCAGCACCAGAGAGAACGTTTCAAGGAACGGCTGCCCCGTGGCTTGGGCCTGCAGGATACGGGTATCCAGGGTGGCGCGAACGCCGGACAGGCGCAACTCGCGCAGTGCGCGCTCGATGTCATTCATGGTCATAGTCATGGTGAAACTCCTTCTGGGGCTGACGTCAGGTTGGCGCTTTGCTTGGCGCCCAAGGTGAACAGATCGGCGTAGTCATCGCCCTGGCGAATCAGGGGATGGCACTGGGTCAGGGGCAGTTCGATTTGTACGGGGGCATCCAACGCTGCGAGGGCTTCACTGAGCAATCGCTCGGTCAGCGCCTTGACGCGCTTGTAGCTGTACACACCCTCGTTGATTGCGCGTTCACATGCGCCGTCGATCAGCCGACGCGGGAAGCGCCGCGCCAGTCCGACGATGCCCCAGAGCTTGCGCTGGCCCACCCGTCCCTCCCTTTCGAACAGGGTCTCGCACAGCTTGTGCGTGGCCGCGCCAATCGCATTGGCGTGGTTCAGGATGCGGTGCGTTTCGCGCGACGGATTGAAGATGCGCTCCGCGTCGGGCAGCATGACGGTGCCGGGCTTGGCGGCCAGTTCATGCGTGCGTATCAAGGCGTGCGTCTTGATGTTGCGAATCTCCAGGCGATGCGCGAACAGGCGCACCAGCACCAGGCTGCCAATGGGCGCGGGCCGGGCCGCGTAGCTGCTATGTCCCACCTGCACGCACGAGTCGTCATAGACCGTGCGCTGCTCCTGGGTGAAGTACTGCATGCCCGTCAGGGGCAGGGACAACAGGTGGGGTCGCTCTTCCTGGAACATGGCCTCGACCTGACGGCGTGCGCTGCCATGAATGCGCGGCGCGGCCCACTTGGTCTCCCAGTGCTCCAGGTACTCGTTTTGCGCCGCGATGGTCTCAAAGCGCCGCCCTTTGAGCGCCGTGGCCTGGGTATGGCCGATGGCGTTTTCAACGGTGCCTTTGCGATTCGGGTCACGTACCCGCGCGGGATCGCCCACCACGCCGTAATGCGACAGCGTGGCCGCGTACACAGCGTTGAGCTCGGGCTCGTACAGGTCGGGCTTGATGACGCCCTCCTTGAGGTTGTCCAGCACCACGTAGCGGCTGGCGCCACCAAAGTAGCGCCACGCCTCCTCGTGCAGTCGTGCCCACGTCTCTTGGCTGGACTTCCACACCACGCGCCGAAAGCTTCGCCGCGAATAGCGCAACGTCATCACGAACAGGCGCGGTTTGCGGTAGCGATCCGTGCCAAGGACACGCGTCAGCGCGCCCTCTCCATAGTCGACCTGAGCCTCTTCGCCGGGGGCAAACTCCAGGCGGTCGAATTGCTCGGGCTCTGTCGCACACAGACCACCGGCAAAGCGTTTGACGCTGTTGTACGCGCCGGTGAAACCATGACTGTCAACCAGATCCTGGTAGATGGCCATGTAGTTAGA
>CAIYQF010000019.1 GCA_903928325.1 uncultured beta proteobacterium
CGCCCCACGCGCCCGCGCAACTGGTGCAACTGGCTCAGGCCAAAGCGCTCGGCGTGGTCTATCACCATCAGCGAGGCGTTGGGCACGTCCACGCCCACTTCAATCACCGTGGTGCTCACCAGCACGGCGGTGCGGCCCTGCACAAAATCGGCCATCACCGCCTTCTTCTCGTCGCTCGCCAGACGCGAATGCAGCAGGCCCACGGTGAATGTTGCGTCGGGCGATTGCAGCGCGGCGCTGATTTCGGCGTGGGTCTCGGTGGCGTTGCTCAGGTCCAGCGCCTCGCTTTCCTCAATCAAGGGGCACACCCAATACACCTGGCGGCCTTGCGCCACCTGGGCGCGGATGCGCTCTATCACCTCGTGGCGCCGCGCCTCGTGCACCACCTTGGTGACGATGGGCGTGCGCCCGGGCGGCAACTCGTCCAGGGTGGACACGTCCAGATCGGCGTAGTAGCTCATGGCCAGGGTGCGCGGTATGGGCGTGGCCGTCATCATCAGCAAATGCGGCTCCATGCCCTCGTGCTGCAGCTTGCTGCGCAGCGCCAGGCGCTGGGCCACGCCAAAGCGGTGCTGCTCGTCAATCACCGCCAGCGCCAGCTTGTGGAACTGCACTTTGGTCTGGATGATGGCGTGCGTGCCCACCACCAGCTTGGCCTCGCCACTCTCAATCAGCGCCAGCATGGCGCGCCGATCTTTGGCCTTTTGCGTGCCGGTCAGCCAGGCGGTGGTGATGCCCAGCGGCTCCAGCCACCCCAGCAGCTTGCGGAAATGCTGCTCGGCCAAAATTTCGGTGGGCGCCATCAGCGCGCATTGCCAGCCGGCGTCCATGCAGATGGCTGCGGCCAGCGCGGCCACCACGGTTTTGCCCGCTCCCACGTCGCCTTGCAACAAGCGGTGCATGGGCACCGGGCGCGCCATATCAAGGGCAATCTCGGCACTCACCCGCGCTTGTGCGCCGGTCAGCGCAAAGGGCAGGGTGGTCAGCAGGCGCTGGTGCAGCGCGTCCGCACCCGGCGCCAGAGCAAGCACCGGGGCGCGCAAGGCGGCTCGCGCGCGCCGCGACTGCAGTTGCGACAGTTGTTGCGCCAGCAGCTCTTCGGCCTTCAGGCGCTGCCAAGCGGGGTGGCTATGGTCCATCAGCGCATCTACCGATACATCCGGGCGCGGGTGGTGCAAAAACGCCAGCGCTTCGTGCAGCGTCCACAGGCCTTGGCGGCTGTCGTGTGGCAAGGCGCTCAGGTCGCCGGGGGCAAAGGTGTCCGACAAATCGGCGCGCGCCAGGCCGCTGAGCACCGCCTTGCGGACATAGCTTTGCGGCAGGCCGGCCACCGTGGGGTAAACGGGAGTGAGGGTGTTGGGCAAATCGCCCCCGGCTGGGCGAAAGCTGGGGTGCAGCATGGTCCAGCCCATAAAGCCGCCTTTGACCTCGCCGCGCACCCGAATATGTTGGCCCACGGCCAGCGCCTTTTGCTGCGCCGGGTAAAAGTTGAAAAAGCGCAGGGTACACACGTCCGAGCCGTCGTCCACCCGCACGATGAGCTGCTTGCGGGGCCGGAAGCTGATCTCGCAGTCCACCACGCGGGCCTCGATTTGCAGCACATCGCCCTCGCGCGCGTCGCGCAGCTTGACGATGCGGGTTTCGTCTTCATAACGCAGCGGCAGGTGCAGCGCCAGATCAATGTCGCGGTACAAGCCGAGCTTGTGCAGCGCTTTTTGCGGCGCGGACAAGGGCGCAGACTGGGCTGGGGCGGCG
>CAIYQF010000020.1 GCA_903928325.1 uncultured beta proteobacterium
AGTTTGTGCCCTTTCGCGCCCAGGAATGGGCTGCGATGAAGGCCGAGGCCGCTGAGGGCGTGGTCAAACCCGAGCCCGGCCAGCCCGCGCTGATCTACGCCAGCGATGTGTCCTTTCGCATGGTCGACTTTGCGCAGCGCAATGCCGAACGCGCCGGGGTGGCCGACGTGATTGACTTTCGGGGTGGCGATGCCTTGCAGCGCATGCCGCCGATTGACGCGGCAATCACCGGTGGCGGCGTGATGATTTTGAACCCGCCCTACGGCGAGCGCATTGAAGTGGGCGGCGTGGCCGGTGCTGGGCGGCGCCAGGACGCAGCTTCGCGTGACCGGCGCGATGACGATGCACAACAAGGCCGCTTTGGCGCGCGCGAACTGGCGCATACCGAATACGGCGGCGAGTTTTTCAGCCAACTGGCCAGCCACTGGAAGAAAAACTTCAGCGGCTGGAGCGCCTGGATGCTCACGCCCGACCTGAAACTGCCCGGCAAGATGCGTCTGAAAGAATCGCGTCGCGTGCCGATGTGGAACGGCCCCATCGAATGCCGGTTGTTCAAGTTCGACATGGTGGCGGGGCGCATGGCCAAGGACGCGGCGGCAGCCAAAGCCGCTGGCTCCGCCCCCGCTGCCGCATAAGCGCAGCGCTTAGCCCGTGCCTTCGGTCTCAACGCCCGCGCCGGGCGCCTGCGTGGTAATAGACACCAATATCGTGCTCGACCTGTTCGTCTTCCAAGACCCCGCCACGCTGGCGCTGAACCAGGCATTGACCGCCGCCCTCACCCTGGGCCAGCCGCGCTGGCTGGCCACGGTGGCCATGCGCGAGGAGCTGGCGCGGGTGCTTTGTTACCCGCAGGTGCTGCGCCGCATGGCGTTTTATGCGCGCAGCGCGCCTGAGGTGCTGGGGCACTTTGACCGCCTGTCTCGTCCCGCAGACGTGGCGCCCAAAGCCAGCGTGACCTGCAAAGACCCGGACGACCAAAAATTCATCGACCTGGCCGTGGCGCACCGCGCGGCGCTGCTGAGCAAGGACCGGGCGGTGTTGTGCATGGGCAAGCGGATGGCTTTGCTGGGCGTGCCGTTTGTGGGCACTGCGTGGGGCGGAAAGGGGTTGGGGGAGAGAGTGGGAAAAACCAACCCCGCAGGACCCCGAGAAAAAGATCAGAACGGAATATCGTCATCCATATCGTCAAACCCACTGGTCGGCCGAGCCGCCGGAGCCTGACGGGCCGCAGGTGCGGCTTGGGGTACGCGGGCCGGTGGGGGCGCCATGCGGCGCGGTGCGGGGGCGCCGCCGCCGTCTTCGCCGTCGCTGGGGCCGCCCATGCCTTCACGGCCGCCTAACAATTGCAGCTCGGTGGCGATGATGTCCACCGTGTTTTTCTCGATACCGGCCTGGTCGGTGTATTTGCCGTATTTCAGGCGGCCTTCGACGTAAATGGGGCGGCCTTTTTTGACATATTCCCCGGCGATTTCGGCCAGGCGGTCGTAAAAGGTGACGCGGTGCCACTGGGTGTCTTCGACCGTCTCGCCGGTGTTTTTGTCCTTGCGTCGGCTGCTGGTGGCTACGCTGACGTTGGCTACCGCTTGGCCCGAGGGCAGGTAGCGGATTTCGGGGTCGCGGCCGCAGTTGCCGACCAAGATGACTTTGTTCACGGATGCCATGGGGGTTCTCCAAATTAATGGCTGCATTATTACGCCTTTGCCGCAGGCGCCTGAACGCCCTTAGCCTGGTGAAGCGGGTGCAATGGGTTCGGTGAGCACCGTTGGGCGCACGCGTGCTGCCACCGGCGCCATGCCCCAGGCCACTGCCAGCCAGAGCGCCATCAGGGTGGCGCAGCTGGCGAACAAGCCACCGGTGCCAAAGTGCCCCAACACCCAGCCACCCAGCGCGCCGCCAGCAAAAAACCCCAAGGACTGCAACGTATTGTACACCCCCAAGGCGGCGCCCCGTCTGTGCGCGGGCGCCAAACGCGAGGCCATGCTGGGCTGGCTGGCTTCCAGAATGTTGAATCCACAAAAGAAGGCCAACATCAACACCGCAAGCATGGCCAGCGTGGGCGTGTGCATGGCGTTGTACAACAAGCCCAGCTGCACCAGCGTAATGACGGCGATGGCGGTCAAAAACACCGCGCGAAAATAGCCCCGCTTTTCCAGCGGAAACAGCGTGGCGCCCATGACCACAAACGATCCCAGCACCGCAGGAAGGTACACATGCCAGTGCGCGCTTTTCTCTAGTCCAGCCTGTACCAGCATGGCGGGCACGGCCATCCACATGGCAAATTGCACCGCGTGCAAGACAAAAGCGCCCAGATCCAGGCGCAGCAGTGCCGCGTCACGCAGCACCTGGCCCAAGCCCTCGCGCCCAGGCGCGGCATGCACTGCGGGCTCGGGCGGCACCCACCACAGCACCACGGCAATACCAGCAGTTGCCAGCAGCCCGGTGATGACGAACAAGCCCTGCAAGCCCACCAAGGCATTTAACAGGGGCGACAGCACCAATGAGAGCGCAAACACCAGGCTGATGCTCGCGCCGACCAGCGCCATGGCTTTGGTGCGCACAATGTCCCGCGTCTGGTCGGCAATCAGGGCCGTGACGGAGGCGGATATGGCGCCCGCGCCCTGCACCGAGCGCCCCAGCGCCAGCCAGCCCAGCGTGGGTGCCCATGCGGCCAGCATGCTGCCCAGGGCAAATATGGCCAGGCCGAGCACCATAACCCGCTTGCGACCAAACCGGTCCGCGGCCAGGCCAAAAGGAATTTGCAAGATGCCCTGCGTCAGGCCGTAAATACCCATGGCCAGGCCCACCATCTGCACATCGTCTCCGCCCGGGAGCTTGCGCGCCTCCAAGGCAAACACTGGCAACACCAAAAACAGCCCGAGCATGCGCAGCGCAAAAATGGACGACAGCGAAAACGTGGCACGCCGCTCCAGTGGCTGCATGCTGGGGCGGGGATCGGGAATGTTTGCGGGGGTATTCGAGGACACGGGAGAAAACCTGGAGTGGGCAAGTGAGGGATTGTGGCGCAGCCAGGGCCCACCTTGGCGATAATCAGCAGTTTGGCCCGGCGCGCACGCTTTGAACACTCCCCACACCCCTTTTGACCTGGCTGGCGCTTTGAACGAGGCGCCCGGCACCTCTGGCGCATATTTAGGCGCTGCGCTGCGCCAAAACCTGATCAGCGTGCGCGGGGCACGCACGCACAACCTCAAAAACATCGACCTCGACATTCCGCGCAACCAGCTGGTGGTCATCACCGGCCTGAGCGGCTCGGGCAAATCGAGCCTGGCTTTTGACACGCTTTACGCCGAGGGGCAACGCCGTTATGTGGAAAGCCTGTC
>CAIYQF010000021.1 GCA_903928325.1 uncultured beta proteobacterium
CACAGCATGTGGGCCAGCGATTCGCGCGTGCGCTTGCGCGTCATCTCCACCAGCCCGAGCTGCGAAAAGCCGCCCGCCATGGTTTTCACCCGGTCGCGCGCGAGTTGTTTTTTAAACTCGGCCAGCACCGCGTCGCGGTGGTCGGCGCGTGCCATATCAATAAAGTCGGCCACGATGATGCCGCCCAGGTTGCGCAGGCGCAGCTGGCGGGCAATGGCTTGCGCCGCTTCCAGATTGGTCTTGAAAATGGTGTCGTCAAAATTGCGCGCGCCAACAAAGCCGCCGGTGTTCACGTCCACCGTGGTCAGCGCCTCGGTCTGGTCGATGATGAGGTAGCCGCCCGATTTCAGGTCCACCCGGCGGCCCAGCGCCTTGGCGATTTCTTCGTCAATCGCAAACAGGTCAAAAATCGGCCGCTCACCCTTGTAATGCTGCAATTTTTTGACCGCCTGGGGCATGAACTCGGCACCAAAAGCCTGCAAGGCCTCAAACTGCTCGCGCGAATCCACGCGTATGGTTTGCGTGGCTTCGCCCACCAGGTCGCGCAGCACGCGCTGCAAGAGGTTCAGGTCCTGGTGCAAAGCGGCAGGCGGTGCCAACTTCACCGAGGCGCTTTTGATACGCGCCCAGGCTTTGCGCAAATAGGCAATGTCCTCGGCCAACTCGGCGTCTTGCGCGTCTTCGGCGTTGGTGCGCAAAATAAAGCCACCGCCCTCGCTGCCCTCGCTGCCCGCCAGAGCTTGCACGCGCTGGCGCAAGTCTTCGCGCTGCGCCAGCGGAATTTTTTGCGACACGCCAATGTGGTCATCCTGCGGCAAAAACACCAGCAAACGCCCGGCAATACTGATTTGCGTGGACAGGCGGGCGCCCTTGGTGCCCATGGGATCCTTGATCACCTGCACCATCAGCGCCTGGCCCTCAAACACCTGGCGCTCGATGGGAATCAGCGCCTGCGCGGTGCGCGCCGCGCTGATGGTCTCGCCGTCAGCCGGCGGGTGCCACACATCGGCCACGTGTAAAAACGCCGCGCGCTCCAGGCCAATGTCAATAAACGCCGATTGCATACCCGGCAACACCCGCGCCACCTTGCCCAGGTAAACATTGCCAACCAGACCACGCTCCAACGTGCGCTCCACGTGCAACTCTTGCACCGCGCCGTGCTCCACGATGGCCACACGGGTTTCCTGCGGCGACCAGTTGATCAAAATATCTTGCTGCACGGCTTTACTCCAAGGCCTCCAAGGCGCGCAATGCTTGCGCAGTCTCAAACAAAGGCAGACCCATGATGCCAGAGTAACTGCCCTCCATGCGCGCAATAAACGCCGCCGCCAGACCTTGCACCGCATAGGCACCCGCCTTGCCCATGGGCTCGCCCGAGGCCACGTAAGTGGCGATGTCCTGCAACGACAAGGGCGCAAACGTCACGCGCGATACGCTGCAAGCCCGAACCGCGTGCGCACCATTTCCCAGTGCAATGGCGGTGAGCACCCGGTGGCTGCGCCCGGCCAGGCGGCCCAACATGCGCGCGGCATCTGCGGCGTCCTGTGGCTTGCCCAAAATGGCGCGGCCCAAGGCCACCGTGGTGTCCGAACACAGCACTGGCGCCAGCGGCAACTTGCGTTTGCGCAAGCGGGCCAGCGCGGCCTGGAGCTTGAGGTCTGTCACGCGCTGCACATAGGCCAGCGGCGCTTCGCCCGGCAACACGGCTTCCAGCGCCTCGCTGTCTTCATCCGCGTCGGGCAGCAGCAGGCGGTGCTCCACGCCGAGCTGCGCGAGCAACTGGCTGCGCCGGGGGCTTTGCGATGCCAAGTAAATAAAGGGGGCAGAGGCAGACACGTGGCACTTACTCCCGGTGGTAAGGGTGGTTGGCGTTGACCGACCAGGCGCGGTACAACTGCTCAATCAGCAGTACGCGGGCAAAAGCGTGGGGGAGTGTCAAGTCCGAGAGACGAATGCGCTCATGCGCCGCTTGGCGAAAAGCCGGCTCAATGCCGTCGGGCCCGCCAATGACCAGCGCCACATCACCACCGCTGAGCTGCCAATCGGTCAGTCGGCTGGCCAAGGCCAGGGTGGTGAGCGACGTGCCACGCTCGTCGAGCACCACCACGCGTGCGCCTTTGGGAATGGCCGCCTCAATGCGTGCGCGCTCGGCGGCGTACAAGGTGTCCAGCGTTTTGGAGCCGCGTGGCTCGGTTTTCACCGCTTTGAGTTCGATCTTGATCTCATGCGGAAAACGTTTGGCGTAGTCGTCCCACGCGGTTTGCGCCCAATCGGGCACGCGCTGGCCCACGGCAACAATGACCAGCCGCACCGGTGCCTCAGGCCTGGCGAGGCGCCGACTTCTTAGCGGCTACTTTTTTGGCGGCCACTTTTTTAGCGGGCGTTGCCGCCTTTTTGGCCACCGTCTTTTTCAGGGCCACCACGACTTTGGTGATGGGGGTGGCAGACGTTGCCGACTTGCGCGCTGCCGTCTTGGCAGGCGTGGCTTTTGCGGTAGCGGCCTTGCCAGCGTCACGTTTGGCAGCCGCCGCATGGGCCGCCGCCGTTTTGGCGACCTGGGCGCGTGAGGGGAAGGCTTCGGCCACACCAATCTTGGCGGCGTTGGAGCGGCGCAGTGTGGTGGCGGGTTTGGCCGCGCTGGCGGCAACCGGCGCTTTGGTCACCGGTGCGGGCTTGGCCACACCGAGCTTCAGGCGCACCGGCTTTTCACCCCACAGCTCTTCGAGGTTGTAGTAGGCGCGAAAGCTGGGTTGCATCACGTGCACCACGGCTTGGCCGCAGTCCACGATGATCCATTCACCGTTTGCCTCGCCTTCTAGGCGAGGTTTTTGGAAACCGGCCTTGCGAACCGCGTCGCTCACGCTGGACGCCAGGGCCTTGGTTTGGCGGTTGGACGTGCCCGAGGCTACGACCACGCGCTCAAACAGGGCGGACAAATCTTCTGTATCAAACACCACGATATCCTGGGCCTTGACGTCCTCCAGCCCATCCACGATGGCACGTTGGAGTTTTTGAATGTCATTTTTTTTGGCGGCGGAGGTAGTGGTCATCAGGGCGATTGGTAAAGGTGGTGGAGGGCAATATAGCGCGCAACAGGCTCTGTCACCAGCGTTTCTATGCCTTGGTGGTGGGCCAAGCGGTAACGAATGTCCGTCGCGCTCTGCGGCATCGCCGGCATTTGGAGCCATTGCAAGGCGAACGATTCAACTTGGGAGGCTGCGATGGGACTGGATGGGTCCGCAGACGCAGGGCGCGCCGCTACATAGATTGTAGCAAGTCGGGGCAGTGCGCTGGCGCGGTGCCAGTGATGCAAAGCCCGCGCCTGGTCCTGGCCGATGAGCAAACACAGCTGGGATTTCGGGTATTGCGCCTGCAACTCTTCCAGCGTATCGACGGTAAAACTGGGGCCGCTGCGCAGGGTTTCGCGCGCGTCCACCGCCACCTGAGGCACCTCGGCAAACGCCAATTCGCACATGGCAAGCCGGTGAACCGCCGGGCTCAGGGGCCGCTGCTTGTGCGCGGCCTGTCCGGTGGGCACCACAAACAACTGGCTCAGACCCAACTGCGCAAGCGCTGCTTGCGCCAGCGCCACATGGCCCCGGTGGGGTGGGTCAAAAGCGCCGCCGAAGACGCCGATGCGCCGGGTAAGGTGGGTCAAACCCAGTCCTTGCGCACCAAAAACTCTTCGTACAAAGCCGCCTCGGCCGTTCCTGGGGCGGGCACGTTTTGGTAAGACCAACTGGCCAGCGGCGGCATGGACAGCAAGATCGACTCGGTGCGCCCGCCCGACTGCAGACCAAAGTGCGTACCCCGGTCCCACACCAGGTTGAACTCCACATAACGGCCCCGGCGGTAGAGCTGAAACTCGCGCTCGCGGCTGCCATAGGCCATGTCCTTACGCCGCTGCACGATGGGCATGTAGGCGCCTAAAAATGCGTCTGCCACCGCGCGCAGCATCGCAAAACTGCGCTCCTGCCCCAGCTCGGAAAAGTCGTCAAAAAACACGCCGCCCACGCCGCGCGGCTCGTTGCGGTGTTTGAGGAAAAAATATTCGTCGCACCATTTCTTGAAGCGCTCGTAATAGGCGGGATCGTGCTTGTCGCACGCACCTTTGTAGGCGGCGTGGAAGGCCTTGGTGTCGTCGTCGTTGGGCACCATCGGCGTCAGATCGCCGCCGCCGCCGAACCAGGCTTTGGTCGTCACGATGTGGCGCGTGTTCATGTGCACGGCCGGCACTTTGGG
>CAIYQF010000022.1 GCA_903928325.1 uncultured beta proteobacterium
GCCACAGCGCCCAGCATGGACGCGAACTGGTGCCAGCTTGGAAGTGGGTAAACGCCGGAAAAGCGCAACACCCCCAGCACCGAGGCGGTAGCAAACAGCGCGCACGCCAGGCGCAGCGCCACCGGCGCCTGCGCGCGGCTGGCCAGCCACAGCGCTACCAGGGCCAAGAGAGCGTCGGTGAGGGCCAAACTAGACATGGGCCGCCCCTTGCACCCGGGGGTGCAGCCAGGCGTAACCCAGCGCACCGTAGACCAGCACCATGGCGGTGGAAAAGCTGATGCGTTGCACCGGCGTAAACCCCTTTTGCGCAAACAAAAAGTACATCAGCAACAGCGAGCCAAGCACCGTGGCCGCCAGCGCCACCTGGCGCATCAGGTGCGGTGCGGGGGTCGAAAAGCGCACAAACTTGTCCGCCTCAAACTGCGCGCTTACCGGCGGCGCCTGCGGCGGCTGCCAGCCCGGGCCGGCAAAAAAGCACATCAGCTTGTTGCGCCAACCGGCGGTTGCGCGTGCCTGGGCCACGATGGCGAAGTAGTGGTGCACATTGCCCCACACCGGGTTCCAACTGTGAAGTGGCTTGCGTACGCCGTACATGGGCTCCTCGTCCGCGCGCTCGTCGGCATAGGTGCCAAACAGGCGGTCCCACACGCTGAAAATGCCGCCGTAGTTCTTGTCAATGCAGTAGTCGTTTTGGCCGTGGTGCACCCGGTGGTTGGACGGTGTGACCAAAAACAGCTCCAAAAACCCCAGTCGCCCAATCAGCCGCGTGTGCACCCAAAACTGGTAGACCAGGTCAACGATCGCCACCGTCAAAAACACCTTGACCGGAAAGCCCAGCAAGGCCAGCGGCACATAAAACACCCAGCGAAAGTAAAACCCGGTAGACGATTGGCGCATGGCCGTGGACATATTGAACTCTTCGCTGCTGTGGTGCACCACGTGCGCCGCCCACAAAATGTTGACTTCGTGGCCCGTGCGGTGCACCCAGTAGTAGAAAAAGTCGTACAAGACCAGCGCCAGCACCCAGGTCAGCGGGTTGCTGGTGTCCCACGTAAAAGCGCCAAAACGCTCCACCAAAATTGCATACATGCCCACGCTGATGGCGCCGCCAATCGTGTTGACAAACTGGCTGACGGTGCCGATGTTGATGGACGTGAGCGTGTCCTGAAAGCGGTACACCTGCACGCCCCGGCGGTGCGCCACCCACAGCTCAATGGCGACCAACAGAAAAAACACCGGAATGGCAAACAGGTAGGGGCTCATAGGCAGGGCTCCAAAAAAGGGTAACAAAGGTTCTAAAAGGCATACTATATGCCCAATAAAGTCTGCGTCGTACACTTTTGTGCCGATATTTCTTGGCTTGGCTTGGCTTGGCTTGGCTTGGCTTGGCTTGGCTTGGCGGCCAGGCACTGGCGGTCGCCCATGCCCCACGCGAAATTGATTTCACGTGCCCATGTGGGGAAGGTACTTGGTGCTTAGCCTGCCAGCACCAGCCTGAGCGCCAGCCCGGCAAACACCACGCTGGCCAGCCGGTTCAAACCCACTTGCGCCCGGGGCGAGCTGTGCAGCAGCTGGCCAAAGCGCCCGGCAAGCAGGGCAATCGCGCCAAAGGTGAGCAATGTGGCCAGCATGAACACCGCGCCTAGCTGCAAGATTTGCAACACCACCGGGCCGCCTGCCGGTTCGACAAACTGGGGCAAAAAGGCCAGGAAGAACAGGGCCACTTTGGGGTTGCTAATGTTCATCAGCACGCCGCGCAAGTAAGTTTGGCGCGCGCCCAGCACCGGCGTGGCGTGGCGCGCATCCAGGCCCGCCGGTGCGCGCCATGACAGCCAGGCCAGCCACAGCAAATAGGCCGCGCCCAGCGCCTTGAGCGCGGTCAACGCTGCGCTGGACGCCGCCAGCAGCGCCGCCAAGCCCAGCGCCACGGCGGCGGTGTGAAACAGCAGCCCGCTGCACAGCCCCAGCACCACCAGCAGTCCGGCGGCCGCGCCGTGCACCGCTGCGTGCAGCAGTACAAACACGTTGTCCGGCCCCGGCACCAAGGCCAGTAGCACGGACGCAGCAAAAAAGACCAAGGCGGTGTGCGCGCTGAGCATGGTGCGGTGTTTAACGCGCGGCCCGGGCCAGGGTTTGGGCCATGGCGTTGTGTTGCTCGACGAGCGGCCCCAGGTCCACGGTGGTGAGTTGGCCCTTGGACACCACCACCCGGCCGTGGACCACGGTGAAGTCCGCTTGGGCGCTGGCGCACAGCAGCAAGCTGGCAACCGGGTCGTGTACGGCTGCACCGGCAAACTGCAGGCTGCGCAGGTCAAACAGCGCCATGTCGGCGCACA
>CAIYQF010000023.1 GCA_903928325.1 uncultured beta proteobacterium
ACGGTCAGCGACGTGTCGGCCACATTGGTCGCCAAAACCACCCTCCGCCCGGTGGGACCGTCAAAAATACGGTCCTGCTCCGCTGGACTCAGACGCGCAAACAGTGGCAGCACTTCGCAACCGCGCATCGCCGGTTGGTGGCTCAGGTGCTTGCGCAAATGGTCGGCGGCCTCCCGAATCTCGCGCTCGCCGGGCAAGAACACCAAAATATCGCCCCCCACTCCCCCGAGCCACAACTCGTCCACGCCATCGGCAATCGCATGGTTCAGGTCGTAATCGCGGCTTTCCTCAAAGGGGCGGTAGCGCTGCTCAACGGGAAACATGCGGCCAGACACCATGATGACGGGGGCCGGGGTGAGTTTTCTTCCCTCGGGCGTAGGCCGCAAACTGGCGAAATGGTCGGCAAACCGCTGCGCGTCAATCGTGGCTGAGGTCACGATGATTTTCAGGTCCGGGCGGCGCGGCAGTATCTGTCGCAGGTAGCCCAGCAAAAAGTCGATGTTCAGGCTGCGCTCGTGCGCCTCGTCGATGATGATGGTGTCGTAGGCCTTTAGCAGCGGATCGGTCTGCGTCTCGGCCAGCAAAATGCCGTCGGTCATGAGTTTGACCGAGGCGTCGCGGCTCAGGCGGTCCTGAAAGCGCACCTTGAAACCCACCACCTCGCCCAGCGGCGTCTTCAACTCCTCAGCAATCCGCTTGGCCACGCTGCTGGCCGCTATGCGCCGGGGCTGGGTGTGGCCAATCAGCTTGCCGCGCGGCGCGGGCCGTCCGTCCGGCAGCGTGGTGGGGTAATTGCAAAGCCCACGCCCCATGGCCAGCGCGATCTTGGGAAGCTGCGTGGTCTTGCCCGAGCCGGTTTCGCCACACACAATGATCACCTGGTGCGCCGCCAGCGCGGCCATGATTTCCTCGCGCCGGGCGGAGACAGGCAGGTTTTCGGGGAAGTCGATGTGCAGGGGGGTGGGGGGATGGGGGGCGTTCACCGGGGGATTATCCCAGCGTGGGGCCTAGACCTTTCTCCCTGTTTATGCAATTCCACGGAGCCGACTTGTGAACCATTTGAATGTTGAAATCGATGGTGCTGTGCACCAAAAGGAAAGCGCCTTGGTAATCCCCCCGTTTTCCATGGAAGCGGTGGGTTGCAACCGGGCATTGACCTCATCAACCCCTTTGACCATGGCTCTGCGCTGCACACCGACATCACCAAGACCGAAGGCCTAAAACAAGCGCTGGACCAGCACCGCTTTGACGTGCTGATGGGGGGCGCCCGGCGCGACGAAGAAAAGTCGCGCGCCAAGGAGCGGGTGTTTTCCTTCCGTAGCGCTACGCACCAGTGGGAGCCCAAAAGCCAGCGCCCCGAGCTGTGGGACCTGTACAACACGCGCAAGCGCGCCGGCCAGAGCCTGCGGGTGTTTCCGCTGTCCAACTGGACCGAGCTGGACGTGTGGCAGTACATCGCCCAAGAAAACATTGCGGTGGTGCCGCTGTACTTTGCCAAGCTGCGCCCCGTGGTGCAGCGCAATGGCCTGCTGCTGATGGTGGACGACGCACGCATGCGCCTGCTGCCCGGCGAAGTGCCCGAGCAGCGCATGGTGCGCTTTCGCACCCTGGGCTGCTACCCCCTGACGGGGGCCATAGAGTCCGAAGCCACCACCCTGCAAGACATTGTGTCCGAGCTGATCCACGCCCAAACCTCTGAGCGCCAGGGCCGCGCCATTGACGCGGATGCCGCCTCCAGCATGGAAACCAAGAAGCGCGACGGGTACTTTTGATGTTGCGCTTTATCACCTGTGGCAGCGTAGACGACGGCAAGAGCACGCTGATTGGGCGGCTGCTGTGGGAGTCGCAGCAGCTGATGGACGACCAAATGGCGGCCTTGGCCGCCGACTCGCGCGCCTACGGCACCCAGGGTGACGCGCTGGACTTTGCGCTGCTGGTGGACGGCCTGTCAGCCGAGCGTGAACAGGGCATCACCATTGACGTAGCCTACCGCTTTTTTGCCACTGCGCGGCGCCGTTTTATCGTGGCCGACACACCCGGCCATGAGCAGTACACGCGCAATATGGTGACTGGCGCATCGACGGCGGATGTGGCCGTGTTGCTAATCGACGCCAGCCAGGGCCTGCTAACCCAAACCCGCCGCCACGCCACCCTGGTGTCGCTAATGGGCATACGCCACGTGGTGCTGGCCATTAACAAGATGGACCGCGTGGGCTTTGACGCGGCCACCTTTGCCGCCCTGGAGGCCGCCTTTGGCGACTTTGCCAAGGAAATGGGTTTTGCCAACGTAACCGCCGTGCCGCTAAGCGCCCTGCACGGCGACAACGTGACGCAGCGATCGCAGCACACGCCCTGGTACACGGGCCCGACCTTGCTGGAATACCTGGAGACGGTGGAAATTAAGGTGCCGGTGTCTGGCCAGGCGGTGTTTCCGGTGCAGTGGGTCAACCGGCCAGACCCGCAGTTTCGGGGCCTGAGCGGCACGCTGGCACAGGGCCAGCTGCGCGTGGGCGACACGCTGCGCGTCAGCGCCTCGGGCCACACCGCGCAGCTTAGCGAGATCGTGACCATGGACGGCCTGCGCCAGGAGGCGCTGGCGGGCGACGCCGTCACGCTGCGCCTGAGCCACGAGATAGATGCCTCGCGCGGCGATATCTTGACCTTGGCAAGCAACCCGCTACAGAGCACCGACCAGTTTGAAGCCACCCTGGTCTGGATGGACGAGGAGCCAGGGCTGGTGGGGCGCACCTACGACATCAAGCTTGCCAGCCAGTGGGCGGGCATATCCATCACGCAGATCAAATACCGGCTCAACACCCATACCCAGGTGCACGAGGCCTGCGCCACACTAGCGCTCAACGACATCTGCGTCTGCACCCTGGCCACGGCCCGCCCGCTGGTGTTTGACCGGTTTGAAGACTCCAAGGTGCTGGGTGGCTTTATTTTGGTAGACCGTTTCAGCCAGGCCACGGTGGCCGCCGGGCTGATACGCCACAGCCTGCGCCGCGCAGACAACGTGCATGCGCAGGCGCTGAGCGTGGCGCGAACCAGCCGCGAACGGCTCAATGGCCACGGTGGACGGGTGGTTTGGTTTACCGGCCTGTCGGGCGCGGGCAAGTCGACCATTGCCAACGCGCTGGAGGTGGCACTGCACGCCCAGGGTAAGCGCACCTATCTGCTGGACGGTGACAACCTGCGCCTGGGCCTAAACAAAGACCTGGGCTTTACCGATGCTGACCGGGTGGAAAACATCCGCCGTGTGGCCGAGGTGGCCCGGCTGATGATGGACGCCGGCCTGATCGTGCTGACGGCTTTTATCTCTCCCTTTGAAGCTGACCGCGAAATGGCGCGCGCACGCGTGGGTGAAGAAAACTTTATCGAGGTATTCGTCAACGCCAGCCTGGCCGAGTGCGAAGCCCGCGACACCAAGGGCCTGTACAAAAAAGCCCGCAGTGGCCAGTTGCCCAACCTCACCGGCATCGGCAGCCCCTACCAAGCCCCCACCCACCCCCACGCCACCGTGGGCGGCAATGCCCAAACCGTGGCCCAGGCCGTGGAGGTATTGCTGACGCTGTTGGACTGAAAAAAGTACGCGTTCCCACAGCGCGTAGGAGCCCGCGCAAACACGCGGTAGTAGGCAAAAAAAATCCAACCGGTTAGGGTTGGCTTTTAAGGTATTGGAGGCGGAACACGGAACCGAACCCGCGTCCGCGTTTATAGCCAAATAGTACCGTATTGGCCTTGAGGACATGGATTAGAGAAAATGGGCATTTCGCTGTCGCTTTCTCCTGACCAGAAATCCACTTTTGCATCTTTGATCAACGCGGCGCAATTCGGCGAGCCAGCGAATCAATCAAATTTGGAAGAATCGAACACAGTCCGATTCGCTCACGTATCTCGACTTTGTACCCGTCAAGTTTTTCGACATCGAAGTGTCCTCCCGCATAGACCTGCCCCTCTGTTCCTAGCGACGCCCTTGATGCAATACCAAGTAAACCTGGATGGCTGAACTGGCTGTAATGTTTTTTTGCCGACTTCAGTC
Organism: uncultured beta proteobacterium; assembly: GCA_903928325.1. Classification (GTDB taxonomy): domain Bacteria; phylum Pseudomonadota; class Gammaproteobacteria; order Burkholderiales; family Burkholderiaceae_C; genus Allorhodoferax. Next base: position 4,043 of record CAIYQF010000023.1, read on the forward strand.
GAGTAACAGAGTCTTCGGTAACGCCAAGGGTAGTCCGATTTAATTCCAACTGGGCAACCGCCTTGTGGCTCTCGACCAATCTATCCCCACGCTTGACGTGCTCCCAATATCGAATTGATACTTGTTTTCTATTCTGGCCCAAAACAATCATCAATTCGTTGCTCGAACAGAGCAACGCCAGCGCAATGCCCTCTATGGCTTGTCGCATCACATTTCCGGCTGGCATCATTTTTCCGGACAGCAGAATTTTCGTTGACACCAGGATATCGTCAACGACCCCGAATATGAAGCCAGCCACGAAGGCAGCTTGCTCGGTTGCTGCAGCATTTGCAGCTTCGTTGAGTCGCGGGTAGACCGCAAAAACTGCTGCGAGATTTTTGGAAAGCTCCAACAGGTCTTCGGACAAATGTTCTGCAAATTTGTCTTTGACCCATTTGTCCTCGTCGAACAGCTCTTTCAATACCGCCTCTGGATTTGACAGGTCAATTTTTGGTGGCTCCATGGTCTCCCGATTTTTAGCATTCATTTGGTCGGTCACTGTGAAATCCAAGCAGTAACCTCCGCCTAACTTTTCTCTGCGCAACACACGCTCCATGTAGGTGTTTTCTATATGGAGAATTTCATGGCAATCAAGCAATGCGCCGCGTGCGGACAACCTTACCATCCACGCCCTCAATCCCCCAAACAATCCTACTGCTCGGCAATGGAATGCCAGCGCGAGCGTCGGCGGCAGTGGCAGCAAGCCAAGCTCCAGTCAGATCCTGACTACCAGGACAACCAGGCTCGGGCACAGCAGGCATGGAATCACCGTCATCCAGACTATTGGCGCGATTATCGCCAGTCACATCCAGAGTATGTCGAACGTAATCGCGTTCTGCAACAGGGACGAAATGCCAAGGTCATGGCCAGCCCCGTTGCAAAGATGGATGTGTCAAATCCTGCGCTTCCCTTGCCATCTGGTATTTACCACCTCAGTTTGGCCGCCGATTCAGGAATTGCAAAGATGGACGTCTGGACTGTCGAAATCAGAGTGCATGCCTGCGAATGCGTACCACGCGTCGTCATTGCAAAGAGATGACGTGATCGGCAAAACGGAGCAAACCGAATACCGTATGCCCCAAATGCGCTCTATGCACCCCCGCGTGGAATTCGAATCGTGGTTTTCCGAAAGGACATGACCGCCTTGATGCCCGCTGCGAACCGATGACAAGTTTCCGAGCGCCAACTTTTCCAATGAACTGGGGCGATCGGGACTTATGGAACAAGGTGAACCAACAGATGCCGGCATAGAACAACCCGCACTGCTGCGCGCAGTGGAATACGTGCGGATGTCCACCGAGCACCAGCAATATTCCACTGAAAACCAAGCCGACAAGATCCGGGAGTACGCCGCCCGGCGCGGCATCGAAATCGTGCGCACCTATGCCGACGCTGGCAAAAGCGGCCTGCGCATTGATGGCCGGGTGTCGCTACAGCAATTGATCAAGGACGTCGAAAGCGGCACGGCCGACTTTACGATCATCCTGGTTTATGACGTCAGCCGCTGGGGCCGGTTCCAGGACGCCGATGAGAGCGCCTATTAAGAATACCGCTGCCGCCGCGCCGGCATCCAAGTTGCCTACTGCGCCGAGCAGTTTGAAAGCGATGGCTCCCCGGTGTCGACCATCGTCAAAGGCGTCAAACGTGCCATGGCCGGCGAATACAGCCGTGAGTTGTCCGCCAAGGTGTTTGCCGGCCAGTGCCGGCTGATTGAGCTGGGCTTCCGTCAGGGTGGTCCTGCCGGTTATGGTTTGCGCCGCGTCCTCATTGACCAGACTGGCTCCATAAAGACAGAACTGAGCTGGGGCGAACACAAAAGCCTGCAGACCGACCGCGTCATTCTGATGCCGGGTCCAGACGACGAAGTTCGCACCGTCAATCTGATGTACCAGTGGTTCATCAATGACGGATTGGTCGAAACCGAAATCGCCGGTCGGCTCAATGCCATGCAGGTGCGCACTGACCTGGACCGGGAGTGGACGCGCGGCACGGTGCACGAGGTACTGACCAACGAAAAGTACATCGGCAACAACATCTACAACCGCCGGTCGTTCAAGCTCAAGAAGCTGCGCGTGGAAAACACGCCCGACATGTGGATCAAGAAAGACGGCGCCTTCGAGTCCATTGTGCCGCCGGATGTGTTCTATACCGCGCAGGGCATTGTGCGGGCCCGGGCGTACCGGTATTCCAACGAAGAGCTGATTGAGCGCCTGCGCAGTCTGTACCAAAACCGGGGCTTTCTGTCCGGCCTGATCATTGACGAGACGGACGGTATGCCGTCGACCTCGATCTATTCTCACCGGTTCGGCAGTCTG
>CAIYQF010000024.1 GCA_903928325.1 uncultured beta proteobacterium
CCCAGCGACTGCGCCCACAGCAGTTGCACCGGGTTGGACAGGCCGGTAAGCAACACCGCCTGGTCCATGGCCTGCACCGCTTGAATACAGGGCAGCCACGCTGCCAGACAGGGCAGCTTGATGGTGAGCGCCACGCCCACCTTGGCGCAACGCGTTTGTAGCGCGCCCACCCAGGCCTGCGCCTGGGCAAGGTCGGCGCTGGGCAGCTGCAGCATCAACTGCCCCATGCATTGCGCGCCTGCGGCATCCACCAAACCTTTGTAGGTGTCCAAGTTCACGCGCAAACCCGCTTGGAACACCAGGCTGGGGTTGGTGGTCACGCCCAACACGGGCGGGCACCCTGCTGACAAAGCCCATTGGGACACGTCAGCGCTGTCGAGGTAGATGTCCACAAGTTCCTTGGATGGTTGGGGCGCGGGGGTACCTCAATTGAGGATCACACCCTTGCAAAACATGGCGTTGCCGTAGGCCGTGGCCTCGCCGCTTTGCACAATCAGGCTGGCGCCCTTGATCTTGTCATAGAAAGCATAGCGCTCCACGCCCTCCACGCGCTGCTCGGGCACGCCTTCTTTGCCCAGGCAGTCCACTACCTGCTGGTGGGCGGGCGTGCGGTGGGTTTCGGGTTGGTGGCACACGCGCATATAGGCGGCAGGTTGCGCCACGTCTTCGGCCAGCGGAATCACCGACAAAACGGCCTGACTGACGCGCGCTAAGCTGTTGCCAGGCAGGCGCACTACAGGTTTGCCGTGGCTCAAAAAGTCAGCGGTGAAGTTCGCGTCTACCACCGCCACCCACTCGCCGTGGCCCATGGCGGACAGGTGCATGAGCAGCTCGGGCGTCAACAGGGGGTCGATTCCTTTTAGCATGCCAGCGCCTCCTCTTCGCGGAACCTGGCCGGGTCAATGGCGCCGGTGATCAGGCCCACGATTTCTTCCGGGTTGGTGTCTTTGGTGGGGCGGCTGCAAATGATGCGGCCCTGGCGGAACACCCAGATGCGGTCCACCAAGTCAAACACCTGGCGCAGGTTGTGGCTGATGATGATGAGAGGCACGCCCTGGGTTTTCAGGCCCTTGATGATTTGCTCCACGCGCGCTGTTTCGGCCACACCCAAGGCGGCGGTGGGCTCGTCCAGGATGATGAGCTTCTTGGCAAAGCCGGCCGCGCGCGCGATGGCCACGCACTGGCGCTGACCACCCGACATGCCGCGCAGGCTCTCGGACATGTCTTGAATCTTCACCCCGGTGGTCGACAGCATTTGCGTGGACTGTTCGCGCATGGCTTTGTGGTTCAGGATGGACAAGGGGCCGAGATTGAGACGCGTAAGTTCGCGGCCCAAAAAAATGTTGGCCGGCACGTCCAGGTCTTCGGCCAGGGCCAGGGTTTGGTAGACGGTCTCTATGCCCTGGTCGCGGGCGTCCAGCGGCGAGCGAAAGCTCACCTTGTGGCCGTCGAGCAGGATTTCGCCCTGGTTGGGCTGCTCCACGCCAGTGATCAGACGCACAAAGGTACTTTTTCCAGCGCCGTTGTCACCCACGATCGCAGCGTGTTCGCCGGGTTGCAGGCTGAAGTGGGCGTCGGTCAGCGCTTTGACGCCGCCGTAGTGTTTGGTAATGCCGCTGATTTGCAGCACGGGTTGCTTGAGGGTCATACGGGTTTCTTCGGTTTCAAACGGCCTCATACAAGGCAAACGGGTTCAAAAAACAGCTTTTTGTGTAATCAATACAACTATTTGTGCACGAGCATGCCACACATTTGCGGAAATTCGTATTAGTAAAACCCCTAGATTTATTTAGTCAAAAATCTGCTTTAATCCTTTCCCAGCACGACACAGGTCCATCTGTGCGGCTACTTCAACCCCTTACGGAGACACTGAAATGAACACAAAACGCACCCTGGGCCGCTTGGCCGTCGCTTTGGCAGCTGCGGGCCTGATGGCCAGCGCAATGGCCGAAACCACCATCGCCTACATCACCAACGGCAACACCAACGAAGGCTGGACCCTGATCAACGGCGGCGCCAAAGCCGCTGGCGCCAAGGCTGGCGTCAAGTTCATTGAACTCGCCGCCGAAAAAGGCGAGTTGTCCAAGCAGCTTGCCATCGTGGAAGACATGATCACCCGCAAGGTCAACGCCATTGCGATCGCCCCCGTGGACAGTGCGGGCATCGCCCCCGCCATCAACAAGGCCTTGGCAGCTGGCATCAAGGTTGTCGCAGTGGACACAGGCATCACCGGCGCCAAAATCACTTCTTATGTAGCCACTGACAACATCGCAGCGGCAAAAGTGCAAGGCAAATGGGCTGCTGAACAGATTAAAGACGGCGATACCGTGATTTACGTGACCGGCGACCTGGGCCAATCCACCGGCCAAGAGCGCAAAAAAGGCTTTGTGGACGGCTTAAACGCCGTACGCAAGAACGTCAAGATTGTTGAAGTCCCCACCACCTGGGACCAAACCATGGCCCAAAACGGCGTGGAAACCGCATTGCGCGCCAACCCCACTGCCAAGATCATTGCTTGTGCCTGGGACGGCGGCGCTTTGGGCGCCAAGGCTGCGTTGATGGCTGCTGGCAAAAAGGCCGGCGACGTCAAGATCGCTGGATTTGATGGCTCCCCCGGCGGCCTGGACATGATGAAGCAAGGCTGGCAGTCGGCCAACGCAGCGCAAATGCTGGCAAAAATCGGACAAGTCGGCGTGGAAACCGCAATCGCCGCTGCTGAAGGTAAGGCCGTTGATGCGCGCATCGACACCGGATCCTTCCTGGTGCTGCCGTCCAATGTGGACCAGTTCGCCAAAGACTCTGGCGTGGGCCAGTTCATGAAGGTGAAGTAAATCCATAGCGCTGCTGGCCCGCTTCCGTGTGGAAGCGGTCTGGCGGACAAGGCGACCGCCAGCGACGCACTTGCTGGTGGTCGTTCGTTTTTCGAAATTAGGAACCGTTTTCATGAAGTCCTTCACCCGACAAGAATGGTATGGCGCATTGGTGGCCGTGCTGGTCCTGGGCGCGCTGCTTACCGTGGCCTCCCCCTACTTTCTGACCACCGGCAATTTGTCGAACATCCTGGTGCAGGGCTCGGTGATCGCGCTGCTCGCGGGAGGTCAGACCTTTGTCATCCTGACCGGCGGGGTTGATTTGGCGGTGGGCGCACTCACCGCGCTGGCCGGCGCCATTGCGGGCCACATGATGATCAAACTCGGCATCAACCCCTACGCGGCAATTTTGGCGGCCCTGGCCATTGGCGCCGCGGTCGGCGTGTTCAACGGCTACTTGGTGGCCTTTGTGGGCATCCCCTCTTTTATCGTCACGCTGGGCGGCTTGACGCTGTGGCGCGGCCTGGCATTTGACGCCACCGGCGGCTTTGACAACTCGGGCATGCCCGACCCCCTGCCGTTTGTTGGTTATGGCGAGTTGCTGGGCGTGCCCATGCCGATCTGGATTACCGGTATCTACTTCGTGGCGATGGCCTTTGTGTTGTCGAGCACCAAGCTCGGGCGCTACGTCTACGCCATGGGCTCCAACGAGATGGGCGCGCGCCAGGTGGGTATCAATATCCGCTGGTACAAGTTGGGCGTCTACGTCGTGTCTGGCCTGAGTTGCGCCCTGGGCGCCGTGGTGCTGATGGCGCGCATGGATTCGAGCAGCGGCAAGATGGCACAGATGTTTGAGCTCGACGCCATTGCCGCCGTCATTTTGGGCGGCACCTCGCTGTTTGGCGGGCGCGGCAGCATTTGGGGCAGCTTGCTGGGCGCAGTGCTGATCACCATGATCCGCAACGGCATGAACCTGATGGAGATCTCACAGTTCAAGCAAATGATGGCGATTGGCGCGGTGGTCATCATCGCGGTGTGGATTGACGTAATCCGCCGCCAGCATCTGCTCAAAAAATGAGCACACCAGCGCCCACACAGCACATCTGGGTGCTGGGCGAAGCCTTGATGGACTGCGTGGCCCAGCCTGATGGGAGCCTGAGGCCGTTGATGGGCGGCAGCCCCTTCAACCTGGTGCGTGCGGCCGCCCTGCGCGGCGCGCGCGTGGGCTTTCTCAACCCCTTGTCCAC
>CAIYQF010000025.1 GCA_903928325.1 uncultured beta proteobacterium
TCCACCTCGGCCATTCTGCGCGCCGCCAACAACGTGATTGGCCCCAACCCCAAACTGTTCCCCAAAAACCTGTGGAGCGACCTGGGCGAAGGCGAACCGGTGCGCGTGGTGGACGCCGACAACGAAGAACACGAGGCCGAACGCACGGTGGCGCGCATTCAGAGCCTGCGCGTGGAAGGCACTTTGGCGCAAGCCGGAGCGCAATACCGGGAATTTAAGGACTTTGCGGTGCTGTACCGGACCAACCACCAGGCCAAACCCTTTGAGAAGGCGCTGCGCAAGGCCAATATCCCCTACAAAGTGTCCGGCGGGCAGAGCTTTTTTGACCGCGCCGAAATCCGCGACCTGTGCGCCTGGTTTCGCCTGTGGGCCAACAACGACGACGACCCGGCCTTTGTGCGCGCCATCACCAGCCCCAAGCGTGGCATTGGCCACCAGACGCTGGGCAGCCTGGGCGTGTTTGCCAGCCAGTACAAGCTGAGTTTGTTTGAGGCGCTGTTTTCCTCGTCCCTGGCCGCCGTGTTGCAGGCGCGCGCCGTGGGCAGCCTGCACGAGTTTGGCCGCTACGTGAACGACCTGCAGTTTCGCGCCAAGCACACGCAGGGTGCCGAGAACGCCCGCGTCTTTTTGACCGACTGGCTCAAAGAGATTGGCTACGAAAAACACCTGCATGACGGCGAAGAGACCGAAAAGCTCGCCGCCGCCAAGTGGTCCAACGTGCTGGAGTTTTGCGACTGGATGGCCCAGCGCTGCGGCGGCCAGATCGACGACACGGCGGGCGTGAGCACCGCGCGCGAAGTCAAAAACCTGCTCGAAGTCTCGCAAACCATCGCCTTGCTGTCGACCATCAGCGAGCGCGAGAACGACCAAAACATGGTCACCCTGTCCACCCTGCACGCCGCAAAGGGCCTGGAGTGGCCGCACGTCATGCTGGTGGGCGTGACCGAAGGCATGCTGCCCTTCAAACTGCGCGAACAAGCCGCTGACGCCGAAGCCACGCCCGCCACCACCGCCAGCGCCCAAGAGGCGGGCGAGGCGCATCTGCAAGAAGAACGCCGCCTGATGTACGTGGGCATCACCCGCGCCCAACGCAGCCTGGCGGTGAGCTGGACCAAACGCCGCAAAAAAGGCCGCGAACTGGTGTCTGCGCTGCCTAGCCGCTTTATCGCCGAGATGGCGCTGGACAAGGCCACCGCCAAAGAAGACCCGCGGGAGAAGCTGCGGGCGCTGCGGGCGGAGTTTGCGGCGCGGGCGGCTGCGGCGCCGGCCAAAAGCTAACTTCGCAACATCCCCAACAAGCCCGCCGTGGACCCATCCAGCCCGGTGGTGTCGCCACTGCCCAGGCGCGGCGCAATGTCTTTGGCCAGCACTTTGCCTAGCTCCACGCCCCACTGGTCAAAGCTGTTGATGCCCCACAGCGCCCCGCTGACGAAGACCCGGTGTTCCTGTAAGGCGATCAGCGCGCCCAGGGTGGCGGGGGTCAGGTCGTCGAGCAGCAAAAAGGTGCTGGGGCGGTTGCCCGGAAAGTGCTTGTGGCCGCCGGCGTCCGTCTTGCCAACCATCAGCGCCTGCGCTTGGGCCAGCACATTGGCCAGCAGCAGCGGGTGGTGCGCGTCCAGGGTGTGACGCGCTTTTTTGACTGCCACAAACTCCACCGGCACCACGTCGGTGCCCTGGTGCAGCATTTGAAAATACGCATGCTGGCCGTTGGTGCCTGGTTCGCCCCAGAGCACGGGCGAGGTGCCAAAGGGCAGTGCCGCGCCGCTGGCGTCCACGCGCTTGCCGTTGCTTTCCATCTCCAACTGCTGCAAATAGGCGGGCAGGCGGCGCAAGGCGCTGTGGTAGGGGGCGATGGAGCGGCTGCTAAAGCCATGAAAGTTGCGGTACCAGACGTCGAGCAGGCCCAGGCGCACCGGCAAGTTTTCTTCCAATGGCGTGCTGCGAAAGTGCTGGTCCATGGCGTGCGCCCCGGCCAAAAACGCGCGGAAGCCATCTGCGCCAATCGCAATCGCCAGCGGCAGGCCAATGGCCGACCACAACGAATACCGCCCACCCACCCAGTCCCAAAAGCCAAAGGTGGTGGTGATGCCAAAGTCATTGGCCGCGGCCACGTTGGTGGTGAGCGCCGCAAAGTGGCGCGCCACGTCCACCCCGCCTTGGCTGGCAAACCAGCGCTTGGCCGACTGCGCGTTGGTCATAGTCTCAATGGTGGTAAAGGTCTTACTGGCCACCAAAAACAAGGTGCTGCTGGCTTTGAGCGGCGCCAGCGTGGCGGCCAGCTCGTGGCCGTCCACATTGCTGACAAAGTGCAGGCGCTTGCCGGTGGCGGCAAAAGCGTCCAGTGCCAGCACCGCCATTTGCGGCCCCAGGTCCGAGCCGCCGATGCCGATGTTGACGATGTCGGTAATGGCGCCGTCGGCACGCACGCGCTCTGCAAAAGCCAGCATGGCGTCCAGCGTGCCATGTACCTGCGCCAGCGCTTGTGCCTCATGGGCACTGGCGGTGGGCGCGTCGGCCGGGGCGCGCAAGAGCGTGTGCCAGACCTCGCGCTGCTCGGTGGTATTGATCACTTCACCTGCAAACATGGCGTCGCGGTGCGCCAACAGGCCGGCCTCGCGCGCCAACTGGAACAAGAGCGTTTGCGTGGCGGCGTCGATCCGGTTTTTGGACAGGTCGGCAAACACCAGCGGTGCCGCCTGGCTGAACTGGGCAAAGCGCTGGGGGTCGGCGGCAAAGGCGTCGCGCAAGTCAAAGTCTTTGCCGCTGGCCTGGTAGGCGGCGTGCAATTGCGCCCAGGCGGGCGTGCGGTCACAGCGGGTGCGGGTCATGGGGTCTCCGAAAAGTTGCGGTGGCGCTCACGCGGCGAGCAGCAGGTGTTCGAGTTTGACGGCGTCCACGCAAAAGGCGCGTATGCCTTCGGCCAGCTTTTCGGTGGCCATGGCGTCATCGTTTAAGGCAAAGCGGAAGCTGGGCTCGTTGTGATGCACCGCTGCAATGTCCATCTCGCGTGCTGCGTCCGCGTTCAAACTGGCGCTCAGGGGCGCCTCGGTGGCGGCCAGCGTGGCCAGCAAGTCGGGGCTGATAGTGAGCAAGTCACAACCAGCCAGCGCGGTAATCTGGCCCACGTTGCGAAAGCTTGCGCCCATCACCTCGGTAGCGATGCCGTGTTTCTTGTAGTAGTTGTAAATCTGGCCTACCGACTTCACGCCAGGGTCATTGGCACCGGCCATGTCGGCTTCTACCCAAGCGGCACCGGCGGATTTTTTGTACCAGTCGTAAATGCGGCCTACAAATGGGGAAATGAGTTGAACTTTGGCCTGGCCACAGGCCACGGCCTGGCAAAACGAGAAGAGCAAAGTCAGATTGGTGTGAATGCCCTCGCGCTCTAGTTGCGCGGCGGCCTGAATGCCTTCCCAGGTGGCGGCCACCTTGATCAGCACGCGCTCTTTTGCAATGCCCTGGGCCTGGTACAGCGCTACTAGACGCTGGCCGCGCGCCATGGTGGCAGGGGTGTCAAAGCTCAGGCGCGCATCGACCTCGGTGGACACGCGTCCGGGAATGAGGGACAAAATCTCGCAGCCAAAACGCACCAGCAAGTGGTCCATCACCACGTCCAGCGCCTGGCCCCGGTGCTGCGCCACGGTGGCGGTCAAAAGTGGCGCGTAGTCGGGCTTTTGCACTGCTTTGAGAATCAGCGAGGGGTTGGTGGTGGCGTCTTGCGGCCTGAAGGCGCCGAGCTGCTTGAAGTCTCCCGTGTCGGCCACCACGGTCGTGAATTGTTTGAGCGCGTCGAGTTGGTTCATAAGAATGGGTACCGGGAAATGAATGAAGTGTGCCGAGTTGCACAAAAGAGACTTGAATTATCAATGAAACAAAGTTACATTATGAAGGCAGATTTTATGTAACTTATCAACAACCCTAATTTTCGGATCTTTATGAGCTTCGACCTTGTTTTGTTTGGTGGCACCGGTGATCTGGTTTGGCGCAAATTGATGCCCGCCCTGTTCCAGGCCTTTCGCCACGGCACGCTGCCCGAGGGCGGGCGCATCATCGGCGTGGGCCGCGACGGCCTGTCCCACGACCAGTACCGCGCGCTGATCCAATCGCGCTTTGACAAGGTGGAACTGGCCAAGCGACCCAGCGCCGAGGAATTTGAGCGTTTTGCCGCGCTGCTGGAATATGTGCGCATGGACCTGTCCAAACCCGCCGACTACGCCGCGTTGGCCACCAGCCTGCAAGCGCGCAATGCCGACACCGTGGTGATGTACGTGGCCACTGCACCCTCGCTGTTCACCACCGTGTGCGAGCAACTGGCCGCCGCTGGCCTGAACACGCCGCACACCCGCGTGGTGCTGGAAAAGCCCTTGGGCCACGACCTGGCGTCCAACCGGGTCATCAACCACACGGTGCGCCGCTTTTTTGAAGAAAAGCAGGTGTTTCGCATTGACCATTACCTGGGAAAGCCAGCGGTGCAAAACCTGTTTGCGCTGCGCTTTGGCAACGCCTTGTTTGAGCCGCTGTGGAGGCGCGAGCACATTGCCAACATCCAGATCACGATTGCAGAAGACCTGGGCGTAGAAAGTCGGGGCGCGTTTTATGAGACCACCGGCGCGCTGCGCGATATGGTGCAAAACCACGCGCTGCAGCTCTTATGTGCTATCGGCATGGA
>CAIYQF010000026.1 GCA_903928325.1 uncultured beta proteobacterium
GCCATGCCCGGCAGCGTGAGCGTGGCTTGCAGCATGGACAACACCGCCACCAGCAAAAGCAGGTTGAAGGCCAGCGACACGCTGGAAATCATGCCGAAGAACAGGTAATACACGCACATGAATGCGGTGACGGCCAGAAAGCCCCAGGTCACGCTGTTAAAGCCCTTGGCGATGTTTTCCGCGCCCAGCGAGGGGCCGATGGTGCGCTCTTCAATGATTTCCATGGGCGCAGCCAGGGAGCCAGCGCGCAGCAGCAGCGCCGTGTCGGCGGCTTCCATGGTGGTCATGCGGCCCGAGATTTGCACCCGCCCGCCGCTGATTTCGGAGCGGATCACCGGCGCGGTGACCACCTCGCCCTTGCCTTTTTCAAACAACAAAATGGCCATGCGCTTGCCGATGCTTTCGCGGGTAACGTCGCGGAAGATACGCGCGCCCTTGGCATCGAGCGTCAGGTGCACCGCAGCCTCTTGCGTTTGGCTGTCAAAGCCGGGTTGCGCGTCGGTCAGGTTTTCTCCGGTCAGGATGACCTGCTTTTTCACCACCACCGGTTGGCCGTTACGCTCCAAGAAACGCTCGGAGCCAAACGGCACCGGGCCAGTACCGGCCTCGGCGGCGCGGGCATCCGCACCGTCGTCGACCATGCGGATTTCCAGGGTGGCTGTGCGGCCCAAGATGTCTTTGGCCTTGGCCGTGTCTTGCACGCCGGGCAGCTGCACCACGATGCGGTCTTGGCCTTGCTGCTGGATCACGGGCTCGGCCACGCCAAGCTCGTTGATGCGGTTGTGCAAGGTGGTGATGTTTTGCTTGAGCGCCTGCTCTTGCACCCGCCGCGCCGCCACGGGCTGGATGCTGGCGACCATTTTGAAGCCGTCGGCCTCTGGCGTCTCGACCGTGGTTAGGTCTGCAAATTGGTCTTGGATCAGGCGCTTGCCTGCCTCCAGCATGGCGGCGTCGCGAAAGCGGATTTCCACCGTCTGGCCGCTGCGGCTGATGCCGCCGTGGCGCACACTTTTGTCACGAAAGGCACTGCGCAAGTCGCCGGCCAGCGATTCGGCTTTTTTGCTCAAGGCCGCTTGCATGTCGACTTGCAGCATGAAATGCACGCCGCCGCGCAAGTCCAGACCCAGGTACATGGGAGAGGCGTGCAAGGCGGTCAGCCATTTCGGCGAGCGCGACAAGAGGTTGAGCGCCACCACAAAAGAGGGATCGGCAACATCCGGATTCAGGGCTTTTTGGATCGCGTCCTTGGCTTTGAGTTGGGCGTCGGTGCTGGCAAAGCGCGCTTTGATCGAGTTGCCGTCCAGGCTGACGGCGTCAGCCTGCAGGCCTGCGGCCTTGAGCGCCTCTTCCACCCGGGTGACGGCACCCAAGTCCAGCGTCATACCGGTCTTGGCTACAGATACCTGCACCGCCGGGGCTTCGCCAAACACATTGGGCAGGGCATACAAGCTGCCAACAAGAATGGCGACCGCAAGGATCACATACTTCCACAGGGCATAACGGTTCATGGGCGGGCGGCTCGGACGGTCAGGGGAATGCGCACAAGGCGCATGGGCGGAAAGGAACGGTTCGGGCGCCGTTTACTTGATGGAGCCTTTGGGCAGCACCTGCACCACGGCGCTGCGCTGGACCTGCACTTCCACGCCGCTGCTCACTTCCAGGCCGATGTGGTTGTCGCCCATCTTGCTGACCTTGCCCAGCATGCCGCCCGAGGTGACGACTTCGTCGCCCTTGGCCAGCGCATCGATCATGGACTTGTGCTCTTTTTGCTTTTTCATTTGCGGACGGATCATCACGAAATACAGCACCACGAACATCAAAATCAACGGCAGCATGCTCATCAGCGTGGACTGCAGGTCGCCCCCGGCGGCAGCGGCTGGGGCGGATTGGGCAAAGGCAGAGGAAATGAACACGAGAAAACTCCCTAAATAGATAGAAAAAGTGCCGCAGAACGCGGCACACCGGCCCCGTACAAGCGGGGGGCGGTCAATGCGGCATTGTACGAGGCCACCGTGTCGCGACGCGGCGGTGCAACCAGGCCCCAACCGGCACGACAACGCGCCGCAAGCCAGGTCGGCGCTCAGGCAGCCACCAGACGCTGTCGGCGGTGCAGCCACAGCAGCAAGACACCGGTCAGCGCCACTGGCACCAGCGAGCCTGCATTGAGCAAATTCCAGCCCTGGGTGGTGACCAGCGCCCCCGAGGCAAACGAGGTAAACGCCATCACCGCAAACACTGCAAAGTTGATCACCGCCTGCGCCCGGTCTTTTTCTTCGGGCGCGTAGGCCGCCAGCGACAGGCTGGTGCTGCCGGTGAACAAGAAGTTCCAGCCCACGCCCAACAAAAACAGCGCCACGGTGAACTGGTGCAGGTCTTGCCCGGTCAGCGCCACGCTAATGCACAGGGCGTTGAGCACCACGCCCACGCCCATCACCGGCAAGGCGCCAAAGCGGCGAATCAGGTTGCCAGTAAAAAAGCCGGGTGCGAACATGCCAATCACATGCCACTCCAGCACCAGCGCCGTGTTCTCAAAGCTCAGGCCGCACTGCTGCATGGCCAGCGGCGTGGCGGCCATCAGCAGGTTCATGACGCCATAGCCCAAGGCGGCAGCCATGCAGGCCACCATGAACACCGGCTCGCGCAGCATTTGCAACGGGCTGCGGCCTTTGGGCGCCGTGCTGCCCCACGCAGGCTTGGGCGGCTCGGGCGCAAAGGTAATGAAGGCCATCAGCACCATGGACAAAAGCGCCACCACGGCCAGTGCCAAGTAGGCCCCGGCGAAAGGCACGTCGAGCAAGCTGCGCGTGCGCGCCGCCAGGTTGGGCCCGACGATGGCGCCCAGCAAGCCCCCGGCCAGCACCAGCGACACCGCCCGTTCGCGCGCGGCGGGCAGCGCCAGTTCCGCAGCCGCAAAGCGGTACAACTGGCCGTTGGCGCTGTAATACCCCGCCACCACCGTGGCCACCACCACCCACCAAAACTGCTGGGTAAATATCGCCCACGCCGCCAGCAGCGCCGACAACAACGCCACCAGCAAGCCCGACTGAAAAGCCACCTTGCGCCCCCAGCGCCCCTGGCTGTAGGCCACCAGCGGCGTGCTCAGCGCGGCCCCCACCACATAGCCCATCACCGGCAGCGTGGCCATCCACCCGACCGGCGCCAGACGCAGACCGACCAGGCCGTTGATGGCGATGAATGCCACGTTGTTGGTCAGCAAAAGGCCTTGGCAAAGGGCGAGGAGCCAGAGGTTTCGGTTCATGAATTCCTAAAGTGATCCACCCAAAGCAAGCCACTGCGCCCGCACCGCCGCAACATGCCGCGCCTTGACGTGGCCAAAGCCCCGGATCTGCTCAGGCAGTTTGGCAAAGGCCAGGGCGTCAGCGGCGTTGGTGGGGCTGAGCTTGTCCAGATAGGACGCTAGCGTGGCTTGGTAGCTCGCGATCAGCGCGCGTTCTTGGCGGCGCTCTTCGGTGCGGCCAAAGGGGTCGAGCGCAGTGCCGCGCAGCACTTTCAGCGGCGCCAGCAGCTTGAAGCCCCAGGCCATGCGCGGGCCAAACTTTTGCTTTTGCAACTCGCCTTTGTCGTTCTTTTTCGCCAGCAGCGGCGGGGCCAGGTGGTAATGCACTTGGTAGTCGCCCTCAAAGATGGCACCTATTTTTTTTCCAAAGGCCGGGTCGCTGTGCAGGCGGGCGACTTCGTATTCGTCTTTGTAGGCCATCAGTTTGAACAGGTAGCGCGCCACGGCAAAGCTCAGGGGCAGGGCTTGCGCGTCGGCGGGTTGCGCTGCATGGCCTGAATTCGCAGCCTGCTCGGCCTGGCACACGCGCTGCACAAAGTCGGTGTAAAGGCGGGCGTAGGCGGCGTTTTGGTAGGCCGTTAAAAACGTGGCGCGCTGCTGCACAAAGGCGTCCAGCGATGCGGCGCGTTCTTGCGGTGCGCGCACAAACTGCACGGTTTGGCCCGGTTGCAAGGCGCGCGCTACGGCGGCAGGGTCGTGCGCGGCGCGGCGGCCCCATTGGAAGGCGGCGTGGTTTTTCTCAACGGCTATGGCGTTGAGTTCCATGGCGCGTAAAAGGGACGCTTGCGCCAGCGGAATCCAGCCCTTTTGCCAGGCAAAGCCCAGCATCACCGGGTTGGTGAAGATGCTGTCGCCCAGCAGCTGGCTGGCGATGCCCTCGGCGTCCACGCAGCCCAGGGCGGCGGGGTCTTGCAAGGTGTCGGCGATCTGCGCAATGCAGGCCTCGCCGGGGTTGGCCCAGTTGGCGTTTTTCACAAAGGCGGCGGTGGGTGCGCTGTGGCTGTTCATGACCACGTGGCTGCGCCCGGCGCGCAGGCGCATAGAGGTTTCTTTGCCGGCGGTGACGATGGGGTCGCAGCCAATCACCAGGTCGGCGCAGGCCATGCCGACGCGGGTGGTGCGGATGGCGTCTTGCGTCTGGCCAATGAGCACGTGGCTCCAGGTAGCGCCGCCTTTTTGCGCTAGGCCCCCGGCGTCTTGGGTGACGATGCCCTTGCCCTCGATGTGCGCTGCCACGCCCAGGAGTTGGCCGATGGTGATCACGCCGGTGCCGCCCACACCGGCCACCACCAGGCCCCATACGCCGTCAATCGCGGTGGTCAGGTCGGGGATAGCGGGTTCTGGAATGTCGTCGTGCTGGCCTGGCGCTGTCAGCGCAGGCGCTTTTTTCTTGCGCAAGCTGCCGCCTTCGACGGTCACAAAACTAGGGCAAAAGCCTTTGACGCAGGAGATGTCTTTGTTACACGTGCTCTGGTTGATCTGGCGCTTGCGGCCAAAGTCAGTTTCCAGCGGTTCGACGCTGATGCAATTGCTTTGTGCGCCGCAGTCGCCGCAGCCTTCGCAGACCAGCTCGTTAATCACCACGCGCACCGCCGGGTCGACCAGCGTGCCGCGCTTGCGGCGACGGCGTTTTTCGGTGGCGCAGGTTTGGTCGTAAATGATGACGGTGGCGCCCTTGATCTCCCGGAATTCGCGCTGTATGCGGTCGAGTTCGTCGCGGTGCTCCACGTGCACGCCGTCGGGCAGGCCTTTGGCGCTAGCGTATTTGTCAGGCTCGTCGGTGACCACCACGATGCGCTGGGCGCCTTCGGCGCGCATGCTTTGGGCGATTTGGACCACGCTGTGGCCCTCGGGCCGCTCGCCCACCTGCTGGCCGCCGGTCATGGCCACCGCGTCGTTGTACAAAATCTTGTAGGTAATGTTCACGCCCGCTGCAATCGACTGGCGCACCGCCAGCAGGCCGCTGTGGAAATAGGTGCCGTCACCCAAGTTGGCGAATATGTGCCGGTCGTTGGCAAAGGGCTGCTGGCCGACCCAGGGCACGCCCTCACCGCCCATTTGGGTGAAGCCCGTGGTGGCGCGGTCCATCCAAATGCTCATGAAATGGCAGCCAATGCCGGCCATGGCGCGCGAGCC
>CAIYQF010000027.1 GCA_903928325.1 uncultured beta proteobacterium
CAGCAGCAGACCCGGACCTGTGGGCAGTATGTAGACATTGCGCTGCGTCAGCATCCACACATCGGTGGCTGGGGTACGGGCTTGAAGCCACCGCCCCAAGGGGTCCTGAAGGTCTTGGCGTAGCGTCATGGCAGGGCAGTGGCCTGGATGAGGGCCTGGACTTGGGCGCGCGCGCCCAGAGTGGCACCGCCCACCGGCACCAGTCGGTGTGCAGTGCATGCCACGAGGATGTCTTGTACGTCGTCCGGGGCCACGTAGTCCCGCCCGCGCATCAAGGCCCTGGCTTGCGCTGCGCGCACCACGGCAATGCCCGCGCGTGGACTCAGGCCGTGCACAAACCACTGCCCCGATCGGGTCGCCAAGATCAGGTCTTGCACGTAGTCCAGCAGGGCCTCTGAGGTGTGGACTTGCCGCACGGCGCCCTGCAGCCCAGCCCATTGCTGGGCCGACACCGCCGCTGGCAAGTTGGCCACCAAGCTGCGCCGGTCGGGACCGCCGAGCAACAGGCGCTCGGCACTGCGCTCGGGGTAACCCACTGAAATGCGCATCAAAAACCGGTCCAGCTGGGATTCTGGTAGGGCGTGGGTACCAGCCTGGTCCTGCGGGTTTTGGGTTGCGATGACGAAAAACGGTTGTGGCAAGGTACGGGTTTGCCCGTCTGCAGTGACCTGCTTTTCTTCCATGGCCTCCAGTAAAGCGCTTTGGGTTCGGGGGCTGGCCCGGTTGATTTCATCGGCTAGCACCACTTGGGCAAATACCGGGCCTGGATGGAAGACAAAGCCGCCGCTTTCGCGCTCGTAAACCGACACGCCGGTTAGATCGCTTGGCATCAGGTCGGCAGTGAACTGCACCCTGGAAAACTGCAAGCCCAGTGTTTGCGCCAACGCGTGGGCCAGGGTCGTTTTTCCGACGCCAGGAACATCTTCGAGCAGCAGGTGGCCGTCGGCAAGCAAGCAGTTCACACTGTCATGGATCTGCGCGTCCTTGCCCACCAGCACGGTACCGAGTTGGAATAGTATTGATTTAATTAATTTTTGTGTATTCATATTGATTAAGTTAATTAATAACCAAAGTTTAATCGTATTTAGGTGTTTATGCGCGTGGCATGCGATTTGGTGTGTGCTGGCCTGCGCGCCAGTGCGGTGCTCAATGGAGGCACAATCTGCCCATGCTCATTCACCCCCAAATTGACCCCGTGGCCCTGCATATGGGGCCGGTTTCCGTGCACTGGTACGGGCTGACCTACCTAGCGGCCTTTGCACTGTTTATGTGGTTGGGCAGCAGGCGTTTGCACCACGACCCATTCAAATCCCCGCAAGGGGCGGGTGCGTGGGCTATGCGCGACGTAGAGGATATTTTGTTTTTGGGCGTCATGGGCGTGGTTTTGGGGGGGCGATTGGGTTATTGCCTGTTCTATAAGCCCCTGTATTACGCAGACCACCCTTTGGAAATTCTCGCTGTGTGGCAGGGCGGCATGAGTTTTCATGGCGGCATGTTGGGCGTGATCGCCGCCATGGGCTGGTTTGCAATCAGCCGCAAACGCCCGTTTCTGCAGGTGGCGGACTTTGTCGCTCCCTGCGTTCCTACGGGTTTGGCTGCTGGGCGGGTGGGTAACTTCATCAATGGCGAACTCTGGGGCCGCTTGGCTGACCCCCAGTTGCCTTGGGCAATGGTGTTTCGTGGCGCGTCGGACGCCCCGCGCCACCCTTCTCAGGTGTACCAGTTTTTGCTTGAGGGCCTGCTGCTGTTTGTGCTGTTGTGGGTGTACGCCCGCACGGCTCCCCGGCAGGGGCGGGTGGCGGCTGCATTTTTGGTTGGCTATGGGCTGTTCCGCTTTGTCGCAGAGTTCTTCCGCGAACCGGACGCGCACCTGGGTTTGCTGTCTTTGGGCATGAGCATGGGGCAGTGGCTGTGCGTGCCCATGCTCGTGGGCGGTGTCGCCTTGTGGCTGTGGGCCGGTTCGACGAACGTCGCCCTTGACCGCCTTGCCGATCGCCCTTGAGGGCCGGTTTCCATGAGTTTTCTGCGCTACTGGGGCCGATGTTCGTTTTTTTGTCGCCTATAACTGGTTGTTAATGTGGTATCTATGATATTTTCATACATTATTAAAAATAATTCATGAAAAGGAATGTTGGAAATGCCCCGTCGCGTTCTGCTTGTTGACGACACCGAGATCAATTTGATGGTGCTCAGTGCGCTGGTCAATCGGCTTGGCGACGCCCAATGCCACAGCTTTTCAGAACCCACCCATGCCTTGGACTTTGCCCGCTTAACCCGCGTCGACCTGGTGGTGGTGGATTACATGATGCCCGGCATGGATGGCATCGCGTTTATTGACGCTTTTCGCTCCATCGACGGGGCCGCGTCGATCCCAGTTCTGATGGTGACGGCTAACAATGAAAAAGAGGTCCTTTACCGGGCCCTGAATTCTGGAGCGGACGATTTCTTGCCCCGGCCAGTGGATGCATTGGAATTTTTGGCGCGCGCCAGAAATATGCTCAAGCTGAGCGACGCCAACCGCCGCTTGGCCGACCATGCGGCCTGGTTGACCGATGCCGTGCGGCAAGCCACCCAGGAGGTCCGCATTCGCGAGCGTGAGACGGTCATAGCCTTGGCCAAGGCAGCGGCTTACCGCGATGTGGAGACGGGCGAGCACATCTTGCGTGTGGCGCATTATGCCCATTTGATCGCACGGGAAATAGCGCTACCAGAGGCCGATCAGGAACTGCTTTTGGAGGCGTCATCCATGCACGACATTGGCAAGGTTGGCATTCCGGACCATATCCTGTGCAAGCAAGGGCGGCTCGATGAATCCGAACTGGCCGTCATGCATCGGCACGCAACGCTGGGCTACGAGTTGCTGCGGGGCAGCAGCTCCGAGCTTCTGCAGGCGGCGGCCCAGATTGCACTGGGGCACCACGAAAAGTACGACGGGTCGGGGTACCCCCAGGCACTGGCGGGTGAGGCGATTCCATTATTTTGCCGCATCGTGGCCGTTGCCGACGTATTTGACGCATTGACGACCGAGCGCCCCTACAAGACGGCCTGGAGCATGGACAGGGCCAAAGACCACTTGCTAGCGGGCCGCGGCGTCCATTTTGAACCCCGCCTGGTAGATGCTTTTGTCGCAGCGTGGACCGAGGTGATCGAAATCCACGAGCGTTTTCAGGACCCGTCTTAAATCCCTCGGCCCCGAACTGCGTTGGTTTCTCGGTCCTGGGCTTTAGCGCAGAACAAGTACGGCTGTGGTGGCGTGTGTAAGCACCTGCTGGGTCTCGCTGCCCAGGAGCAGTCGCTTGATGCCCCGACGTCCGTGCGACGCCATGACGATCAGGTCACATGCGTGCTTGTTGGCTGCGGCGATGATGGCGTTGGACACCACATCCGACTTGCTGATTACTGCTTTGGTCTTGACGCCCCTGGACACCGCGTCTTGCTTGATCGCATCCACCGTGGCTTGTGCACTGGCGGCCCACAAGGCTTCAACGCGTTTAATTTCGGCTCCGTCAATGGCTATGCCGCCTTCAAAATAACTGATCGGATACGACGGCACCACCTGCAGGGCAACGAGTTCAGCGCCACAGGCTTGGGCCAGATCGATGGCGCTGGCAACGGCTTTTTTGGAAAGTTTGGAGCCGTCGGTGGCAACCAGAATTCGGGTGTACATACAGTGTCCTTTCAGAGTATGGGGCAACTGTAGGCCTGTGGTGGTTTTGCTGCATTGACGTGGATCAAGCGCAGCCCCGGCCACTGCAGGCACACTATGGGGCCCATGCTTGCACCACCGTTGACAGATCCCTTGACGTCCATTTCCAGCCCGCAATTGCCCCCGGTGGCGCAACTCCAAGTGCTTGACGACCCGATGGAGTGGGGTGCTTTTAGCCATGCTGCGCAAGGCGACAGCAGCACCTGGGTGTCGCACGTGGTGGTGCATGGCATGCACTGCGCCGCCTGCTCCGTCAGCGTGGAAGACGCTTTGCTGCGCGTGCCGGGAGTGGTTGGTGCGCGCGTAAGTGCGGCCACGCAACGTGCCACGGTGCAATGGCGCGTGGGCCAGACGGTGCCGTCACAGTGGATGCAGTCGGTGCAAAGTAGCGGCTACCAGCTGGTGCCCGCCAACGATGTTTTTGCCAGCCAACGGCGCAAGGCCGAAAGCCGGGCCGCTTTGTGGCGCTGGCTGGTGGCCGGCCTGTGCATGATGCAGGTCATGATGTACGCCTACCCCGCCTATATCGCGCGCGCAGGCGACTTGAGCGCCGAGATGGAGCGCTTGCTGCGCTGGGCGTCCTGGGTGCTGACGCTGCCGGTGGTGCTGTTTTCCTGTGGGCCGTTCTTTCGCAGCGCTTGGAAAGACGTGGTGCACCGGCGCATCGGCATGGATTTGCCCGTGGCCCTGGGCATCGCGGTAACCTTTGTGGTCAGTACCGCTGGCACCTTCGAGCCGGCCGGCATTTTTGGGCGCGAGGTGTATTTCGACTCGCTGACCATGTTTGTTTTCTTTTTGCTCAGCGGGCGATGGCTCGAACTGCGTCTGCGCGACCGCACGGCTGGTGCGCTGGAAAGTGTGATGAACCGCCTGCCCGACAGTGTCGAGCGCCAGCATACGGACGGCACGTTTGAGCGGGTGGCGGTTCGCCGCATTGTGGTCGGGGACTTGTTGCGCATGCAGCCTGGGGAGCCCTTTGCGGCCGACGGAGAAGTGGAGTTCGGTGCGGGCCATGTGGATGAGGCGATCTTGAGTGGCGAATCACGCCCCCTGTGGCGCCAGGTGGGCGACACCGTGCTGGCGGGCAGCCAGAACCTCAGTGCCACGATGGGTGTTCGGGTTCAACGGGTGGCCACGGACACACGATTTGCCCAGATCGTGGCCTTGATGGAAAGCGCCTCGGCCAGCAAACCGCACATCGCCTTGGTGGCAGATCGCTTGGCCAAGCCCTTTTTGGTGGCCGTACTGGTGTGCGCGCTGGGTGCTGCGTTGTGGTGGTGGGAGCGCGACCCGCAGCGTGCGTTGATGGTGGCGGTGGCGGTGCTTGTGGTTACCTGCCCGTGCGCCTTGTCCTTGGCCACGCCTGCGGCCATGCTGGCATCGGCCGGGCGCTTGGCCCGCAGCGGGGTGTTGGTGCGCAAGCTCCAGGCGCTGGAAGCCTTGTCTAAGGTAGACACGGTGGTGTTTGACAAGACCGGAACGCTCAGTGGTGACGCCTTGTTTGTGCAGCGCATCGAATGCCGTGACGGCGTGTCCCCAGCGCAGGCACTGCAGTGGGCGCAGGCATTGGCGCAGCATTCACGGCACCCGGCTTCGCGCGCGGTATGCCAGGGCACGCCTACGGCCTTGGCCCTGCCCGGCGCGCCACTTGCACGAAGCGAAGTGTGGGTCTGCGACGGCGTCACCGAGTGGCCAGGTCAAGGCCTATCAGGCACGGTCCAGGGTGTGCATCAGACGATGGATCTGCGCTTGGGATCGGCTGCGTTTTGTGGCCTAGCCCCCTGGACAGGTGACGAAACGGCCCTGACGCTGAGCGATGGCCAGGGCTGGGTGGCAACGGTGGTCCTTCAAGAGGAGCTACGCCCCGACGCACAGGCCTGCGTGCAGGCGCTTGTTGCCATGGGAATTGAAGTGCACATGCTCTCGGGTGACGCGCCAGGCGCCGTGCGGCGTGTGGCAAAGGCACTGTGCATTGATCGGGCGCGAGGAGGGTGTTCTCCTGACGATAAGTTGGATTCGCTACGTGCCCTGCAGGCGCACGGCCAAAGGGTGGCGATGGTCGGTGACGGCTTGAACGACGGCCCGGTATTGGCGGTAGCCCATGTTTCGTTTGCCTTTGGGCGGGCGGTACCGTTGGCACAGGCGCGCGCCGATTTTGTGGTACTGGGCGAGCAATTGATGGCGGTGGCCGCCACAGTGGGCCTGGCACGCCAAACCATGGCAGTGGTGCGGCAAAACCTAGCCTGGGCTTTGATGTACAACGCGGCCTGTGTGCCCCTGGCTGTGGCCGGGCTTTTGCCAGCTTGGTTGGCGGGACTGGGCATGGCCAGTAGCTCGCTGCTGGTGGTTTCCAACGCCTTGCGGTTAACGCGCGCTAAGTTTTCCCTGGCTGCAAAGGCTTAGCAGAAGGATATTGATGGAAATTTTGTATTTGCTGATCCCGCTGTCGGTGGTGTTGGTATTTTTCATATTGCTTGGCCTGTGGTGGGCCATTGACCGTGGGCAGTTCGAGGACATCGAGTCCGAGGGTGAGCGCATCCTGCGCGAGCCCTGATACATGGCATCGGGCCCCATTTATTGGGTGTCATAGCAACATTCGTAGCCCTTTTGATTTGAATCAAACTTGTCATTTTTGCGCTGCAACATAATGGGCGTAGCGCAATTTTCAAAAGGGACAGCTATGGCATTTGCGAATCAGCAGGCGGGGAGCTACAACGACACCGTTGTGCGCCAGTTCGCCATCATGACGGTGGTTTGGGGGGTCGTCGGCATGTTGGTGGGGGTGGTCATCGCTTCCCAATTGGCATGGCCCGAACTCAATTTTGGTATTCCCTGGCTGACCTATGGTCGCTTGCGACCCTTGCACACCAATGCGGTAATTTTTGCGTTCGGTGGCTGTGGACTGTTTGCATCGGCGTATTACGTGGTGCAACGAACCTCTCAGGTGCGGCTATTTAGCGACAAATTGGCGGCATTTACCTTTTGGGGTTGGCAGTTGGTGATTCTTGCCGCAGCCATTTCCTTGCCGCTGGGCTACACGCAGGGCAAGGAATATGCTGAGCTCGAGTGGCCTATTGACATCTTGATTACCCTGGTGTGGGTGGCGTTTGCAGTGGTTTTTTTTGGAACGTTGGGAACGCGCAAGGTCAAGCACATTTATGTCGCCAACTGGTTCTTTGGTGCTTTCATTCTGGCTGTCGCGATTTTGCACCTGGTCAACAGCGCTGCCATTCCGGCGGGCTGGATGAAGTCGTACTCGGCCTATGCCGGCGTGCAAGACGCCATGGTGCAGTGGTGGTATGGGCATAACGCCGTGGGCTTCTTCCTGACCGCAGGCTTCCTGGGCATGATGTATTACTTCATCCCGAAGCAAGCCGGCCGGCCCGTGTACAGCTATCGCTTGTCGATCGTTCACTTTTGGGCGCTTATCTTTACCTACATGTGGGCGGGGCCGCACCACCTGCACTACACCGCTTTGCCAGACTGGACCCAGTCGGTTGGCATGGTGTTCTCGCTGATATTGCTAGCTCCGAGCTGGGG
>CAIYQF010000028.1 GCA_903928325.1 uncultured beta proteobacterium
CACCAAGCCGCCGAGGCCGCGTTTGCGCACGATTTCATTACCGAACTGCCCGAGGGCTACCACACCTTTTTGGGCGAGCGGGGCTTGCGCCTCTCGGGCGGCCAGCGCCAGCGCATCGCCATTGCCCGCGCCATGCTAAAAAACCCGCCCTTGCTGCTGCTTGATGAAGCCACCAGCGCCCTGGACGCCGAGAGCGAGCGCATGGTGCAAGCCGCGCTGGAGTCCGCCATGCGCAACCGCACCACGCTCGTGATCGCCCACCGCCTGGCCACGGTGCAAAAAGCCGACTTGATCGTGGTGCTGGACCACGGCGTGCTGGTGGAACAGGGCACACACGCCGAACTGGTGGCGTGCGGGGGCGTGTATGCGGGACTGGCGGCCTTGCAGTTCAACGCCTAGGGCAATTCGTCCGGTATACGGGCTTTGGCTTTGGCCTGGGCCAGTTGCTCCTCCAGTTGTGCGATCTGCTGGCGAGCGTCTTGGCCCTCGGGAATGGGGCGACCGCTGTCGCGCCATTGCACGGCTGCCTTGAAGCCCTCAGCCTGGGCGTAGCGGCGAAACCACATGCCTTCGGGGTTGTGGCGGGTGATGCCGTCAAACACTGTGGCCATCATCTGGGTTTGCTCCAGGCCCATGGTCAGCATGACTTGGTTAACCACCATTTTGTGCATGGCCAGGTGCGCGCGGGGCACTGCTGCAATGCGGGTGGCTAGGCGCATGGTGGCAGCCTCCAGATCCGCTTCGGGCACGCATGCGTTGGCCAGCCCCCAATCGGCGGCGCGCTGGCCGTCAATCGTGTCGCCGGTAAACATGAGCTGTTTGGCCCGCGCAGGACCCAGGCGGTAAGCCCACATGGCGGTGGTGGGACAACCCCACACCCGCGTGGGCATGTATCCGATACGCGCCGTATCGGCCATGACCAACAGGTCGCAGCACAGCGCGATGTCGCTGCCACCCGCAGCCGCGTAGCCGTGCACCTTGGCGATGGTGGGCTTGGCACTGCGCCACAGGCTCATGAAGTCTTCGGTGTTGCGCTTCATGTAGGCATAGTCGACCATCGGGTCCCAGGGCAACTGCTCTTGCTGGCAGGGGTGGTCGATCTGGCCTTCACCAAACTGGCTCAGGTCGTAGCCGCCGCAAAAGCCCTTGCCTGCACCTTCGAGCACGATGACGTGTACGGCATCATGGGCGTTGGCCCATTCCACGGCCGCGCGGATTTCGCGCGGCATTTCGTCATTGATGGCGTTGAGCTTGTCCGGGCGGCTCAACACCATGCGCGCAACGGCAGGTTGCGCCGGGTCTTGTTCAATCGTCAGGGTGGAATAAACGGGCATGGAAGTTCGATTGAAGAGCTGGGAGTTACTGCAAGGTGCCCTTGGCCGATTCGGGCAGCAGCAAGGGCAGGACGGCGATACCCTCGTCCAAAAGCTCGCGTGCTTCTTTGGCGGATGCTTGGCCGCGAATGGCGCGCTCCGGCGCCTCTCCGTAATGGATCTTGCGTGCCTCGTCGGCAAAATGGTCGCCTACATCGGTGGTGCTGGCCACCAATTTACGTGATATTTCCAACCAGGCGGCAAGAGGATCTGGGCCTTGTGGCTTGGCCAGCGCAACGGTGTGTCCACTGGCGGGGGCGTGGTCTGATGGTGCGCTGCGCGCGCCCGAGAGATTGAGTCGCGGTGCGCTGAGTTTCTTAATCACCTGGACATCGCCACACAGAGGGCATTGCACCAGAGAGCGGGCGATTTGTTTCAAAAAATCGTCTTCCGAAGCAAACCAGCCTTCAAAAGCGTGGCCATGACCACACTGCAAGTCGAGCACCTTCATGGCAGCGTCTGCCAGTCCAGCTTCCAGGCGCCTGAAAGCACATTTTGCAACCACAGGGCACCAACCAAGGTCTTGGCGTCCGTGACCCGCCCATCGCGGCACCATTGCAGCAACTCCTGCGGGGTGGCGGTAAAAACGTCCAGAAATTCGCCATCGTCCAGCGCGGAGGCACCAGCCATCAGACCGCGCGCAAACCAGACTTCGATGAATTCCGTGGAGTAGGAAATAACCGGGTGCATCACCCCGGCGAGCGCCCACTGCGTGGCCCGGTAGCCGGTTTCTTCGCGTAACTCACGCTGTGCGCAGCCAAAGGCGGTTTCGCCCGCATCGAGCTTGCCCGCAGGAAACTCGACCATCACCTGGCCCACGGGGTAGCGGAACTGCCGCTCCAATACCAATAAAACGCCACCTGCGGCGTCGACATCCATGGGGATGACCATCACCGCTCCCGGGTGCACGACATATTCGCGGCTGGTCAGTTGCCCGTCCGGCAGCAGCACCTCGTCACGAAACGCGTGCAGGAACTTCCCCTTGAACAACTCTTGGCTAGAGTATTGAACCTCGCTCAAATGGGCGTCGGGCAAGTCGATACCCTTGTCAAGGTGTGGGGGGGGCGCGAAAAGCCAGGTCAGGTACCCAGCATTTGCAAAATCGACTGCGCAGACAATGCCATCAGCCCTGCAGGGAACAGACCCAACAGCAATACCATTGCACCATTGGTTGCCAGCACCACCCGCACACCCGTGCCAGCGACCACGGGGCTGGCGGTAATCGGCTCGTCAAAGTACATGACTTTGACCACACGCAGGTAGTAAAAAGCGCCTACCAGCGACATCATGACGGCAAAGATAGCCACGCCGATGTGTAGCACTTGGCCTGACGCGATCAAGGCCTGCAAGACCGACAATTTGGCATAGAACCCGACCATGGGCGGAATACCGGCCATAGAGAACATGCAAGCGGCCATCACGCCGGCGTACAAGGGGCTGACTTGGTTCAGGCCGGCGAAGTCGGATATCTCTTCGCTTTCAAAACCATCCCGGGCCAGCAGCATGATCACGCCAAACGCGGCCAGCGTAGTCATGACGTAGGTCACAACATAAAACATGGCCGAGCTGTAGGCATTAGCCGCCGAGATAGTGTTACCGTTGATCACACCCGACATGACGCCGATGAGCACAAAACCCATTTGTGAAATCGTCGAGAACGCCAGCATGCGCTTGATATTGGTCTGGGCGATGGCAGCGAAGTTACCCAAAAACAATGAAGCAATGGACAGTACCATGAGCATTTGCTGCCAATCAATCGCCAAGGGCAACATGCCCTCCACCAGCAAGCGCATGGTGATGGCAAACGCTGCCAGTTTGGGTGCGCCACCAATCATCAGCGTGATCGCGGTTGGTGCTCCTTGGTACACATCGGGAATCCACATGTGAAACGGCACCACGCCCAATTTGAAGGCTAGACCAGCCACGATAAACACCAGACCAAAAATCAGTACCTGGTGGCGCACTTGGCCCGAAACAATGGCCTTGAATACGGCGTTGATGTCCAGAGAGCCGGTGGCACCGTACAGCATGGACATGCCGTAGAGCAAAAACCCCGAGGCCATGGCACCTAAAACAAAGTACTTCATAGCGGCCTCGATGGCAGATTCATGGTCCCGGCGCAAGGCCACCAGAGCGTAGCTTGACAGCGTGAGCAACTCCAGCCCCATATAGATGATGATAAAGTTGTTGCCCGAGATCATGATGAACATGCCCAGGAGCGCGAACATGCCCAAAGTGAACAACTCGCCGCCGCGCAACATGTCACGTGGCGCGGCGTAAGGGCGACCATAGACCATGGTGACCATCACCGCCACGGTGGCAAAGCACTTGAGCCATGCCGCCATCGTATCGGCCACCACCATATTGCCAAAGCCATAGAGAGTTAGGCCGGTGCTAGCGTAAAAGCCCTCCAGTGCTGCGACGACCGCCAAAGTGGCCATGGTGGCCGCGAAGGTCAGACCGCGCAGGGGACCCTGCGGTCGCAGGTCCACCAAGGCGATGACGCAAGCCATCACCATTAGCAAAGCCTCAGGAAATACCGCAATCCAACTGATCTGGTCCATCATGTTTCGTTTCTCAAGTCAGCAGGCATTAAATTAGCTTGGACACGGCCACGTGTCTGAGCAATTCGCTCACCGATGCATCCATCACGTCGGTGAAAGGTTTGGGGTTCACGCCCATGGCCAGCACGGCCACCGCCAACAGTGCGAGCATCACAAACTCGCGCGCGTTGATGTCATTGAGTTCCTTAACGTGGTCGTTGGCCACGGGGCCGAGGTAAACGCGCTTAAACATCCACAAGGTGTAGGCCGCGCCAAAAATCAGTGCGCTGGCCGCTGCAAACCCAATCCAGAAATTGAACTTGACCGCCGCCAAAATCACCATCCACTCGCCCACAAAGCCAGCGGTGCCTGGCAGGCCGCAATTGGCCATTGCAAACAGCAACGAAAAGGCGGCAAATTTGGGCATGGTGTTAACCACGCCGCCATAGCTAGATATCTCGCGTGAGTGCACCCGGTCGTACAGCACGCCGATGGACAAGAACATGGCGCCAGAGACAAAACCGTGCGCAATCATCTGCACCAAGCCGCCAGAAACACCCAGGTCAATAAAGATGAAAAACCCCAGGGTTACAAAACCCATGTGCGCCACCGATGAATAGGCCACCAGTTTTTTCATGTCCTGCTGAACCAAAGCCACCAGGCCGACATAGATCACAGCGATCAGGGACAGCGCAATCATCAGCCAAGCCCATTCATGCGCCGCGTCCGGTGCAATCGGAAGCGAAAAGCGCAGGAAACCGTAAGCGCCGAGCTTGAGCATGATGGCAGCCAGTACTGCCGAGCCGCCGGTGGGCGCTTCCACATGCACATCGGGCAACCAGGTGTGCACCGGCCACATGGGCACCTTGACAGCGAAAGCGGTAAAGAAGGCGAAGAACAGCGCGGTTTGCTCCATCTTGCTCAGCGCAAGCGCATGCCACACTGCAATATCGAAGCTTCCACCAGACTGGATATACAAGTAAATCAGCGCAACGAGGGTCAGCAAGGAACCAAGCAAGGTGTACAAGAAGAACTTGAACGCCGCGTAGATTTTGTTCGGGCCACCCCAGATACCAATGATTAGGTACATGGGAATCAGCGTGGCTTCAAAAAACACGTAGAACAGCAATCCGTCGAGCGCGCTGAAGACGCCAATCATCAGCCCCGACAGAATCAAAAAGGCTGCCATGTACTGGTTGACCTTGCGGGTAATCACTTCCCAGCCTGCCATCACTACCACCACATTGATAAACGCTGTCAGCAACACAAACCAGAAGGAAATTCCGTCCACGCCCAAGTGGTAGTTGACGTTAAAGCGCTGGATCCAGCTTGCATTCTCGACAAACTGCATGTCTGCAGTACCGAGCTGAAAGCCTGCATACAGCGGCAAGGTCACCAAGAAGCTGGCAACGGCGCCCACCAGTGCAAACCAGCGCACCGCCGTGGCCTGGTCGTCGCGCCCCAAGGCGAGCAAGACGACGCCAAAGGCAATCGGCAACCAAATAGCAAGGCTCAGCAATCCCATTTTTCTTATTCCTTACTTATTGAGCCAAACGAAATATGTCATGAGCACGAAAATGCCCAAAATCATGGCCAGGGCATAGTGGTACAGGTAGCCCGACTGGACCTGGCGCACACGCCCAGAGATCCATCCCACCAGCTTCCACGAGCCATTGACCAAGAAACCGTCGATCAGCATGCGGTCGCCGCCCTTCCAAAGGCCAGTACCCAACAAACGTGCTCCCCGCGCCAGGATGTTCTCGTTGATCCAGTCCAGGAAGTACTTGTTTTCCAGCAAAACCACGAGGGGGCGTAGCGCGCGAGCCAGCGCTGCCGGCACCGCAGGATTAACCAGGTACATGTACCAAGCAGCCACTACGCCACCCAGGGCTAGCCAGAACGGAGCCGAAGTAAGGGCATGCACCGCCATGGCAACCGGACCGTGGAAGGCCTCGCCCAGTTCTTGCATCACCGGATGTTTGTCGGCATTGACCAGGATGGCGTCTTTGAAGAACTCGCCAAACAGCATGGGCTCGATGGTCATAAAACCAATAACTACCGAGGGAATGGCCAGCATCACCAGCGGCACCCACACAACCCAAGGCGACTCGTGCGGCACGTCGTGCGCGTCATGGTGGCCATGGGCATCGTCATGGTCGCCCACATGGTGGGCACCGTGGTGCGCATCCGGGTTTTGGTCGTAGCGCTCTTTGCCATGGAAAACCAGAAAGTACATGCGGAAAGAGTAGAACGCCGTGACAAACACCCCGGCCAACACAGCAAAGTGGGCGAAACCAGCGGCGGGCAGATGGCTCTCGGCCACGGCCTCAATGATGCTGTCCTTGGAATAGAAGCCGGAGAAAAATGGCGTACCAATCAGCGCTAAAGACCCGAGCAAGGACGTAATCCAGGTGATCGGCATGTATTTGCGCACGCCTCCCATCCAGCGGATATCTTGGTTGTGGTGCATACCCATGATGACCGAACCAGCACCCAAGAACAACAAAGCCTTGAAAAACGCGTGCGTCATGAGATGGAACACCGCCACCGAATAGGCAGACGCACCCAGCGCCACGGTCATATAACCAAGCTGCGACAAGGTGGAATACGCCACTACACGCTTGATGTCGTTTTGGATGATGCCCAAAAAGCCCATGAATAGCGCGGTGATAGCGCCAATAACTAGCACTAAGTTCAGCGCCGTCTCCGACAACTCAAACAGCGGCGACATGCGCGCCACCATGAAGATACCGGCAGTCACCATGGTTGCGGCGTGGATCAGCGCTGAAATGGGGGTTGGGCCTTCCATGGAATCAGGCAGCCAGACATGCAGCGGGAACTGCGCCGACTTGCCCATGGCACCGATAAACAAGCAGATGCAGATGACGGTCACCAGCATCCAGTCCGTACCAGGCAACACCAGCGCGGTCAGGCCCGATGCCTTATCGAACACCTCGGCGTAGTTCAGCGTGCCGGTATATGCCGCCAGCAAGCCAATGCCCAAGATAAATCCAAAGTCACCCACCCTATTGACCAAGAAGGCCTTCATGTTGGCAAAAATCGCGCTGGGCTTGTTGAACCAGAAGCCGATCAGCAGGTAAGACACCAGGCCCACCGCCTCCCAGCCGAAGAACAACTGCAGCATGTTGTTGCTCATCACCAGCATCAGCATGGCAAAGGTGAACAGCGAGATGTAAGCAAAAAAGCGGTTGTAGCCTTCGTCCTCATCCATGTAGCCGATGGTGTACACGTGCACCATCAAGGACACGAAAGTCACGACGCACATCATCATCGCGGTCAGCCCATCCACCAGGAAGCCGATTTCCATCTTCAAGCCGCCTACCACCATCCAGGTGTAGAGGGTCTCATTTAGTCTGGCGCCGTCTTGCGCCACGCTTTGCAGCGTTAGGGCCGAAAACACAAAGGCGAGCAGCACACCCCCAATCGTGAGCGAATGGGAAACCTTACGCCCTATCCAATTACCGCCAAACTGGGTGCCAAAAATACCAGCCAAAACGGCTCCTACCAGGGGCGCCATGGGCACGACAAGCAGCGTAGCTGCACTGAGGGTTTGACTCATCTTGTATTCAACCCTTGAGCGTATTGAGTTCGTCCACGCTAATGCTGGACTTGCTTCGGAACAACAGGACCAGAATCGCCAAGCCGATGGCTGATTCAGCAGCAGCCACGGTCAGAATGAAAAACACAAAGACCTGACCGTGCATGTCATTTAAGTAGTGGGAAAAGGCCACAAAGTTGGTGTTCACGGCCAAGAGCATCAATTCAATTGCCATGAGAAGCACAATCAGGTTGCGCCGGTTCAAAAAAATGCCGACCACAGACAGCGCAAACAACATGGCGCCAAGCGAGAGGAAGTGTCCAAGGGTAATCGTCATGCTTTTTTCTCCGTCTGCACCGGCTCATCTGCCAGTGGCGCGAGGGCCGCTTGACTGGCAGACATTTTCAACACCGTCATACGGTCCGCCGCCTTGACGCGCACCTGATCGCCGGGGCTGACATGTTTACTGTCTTTGCGCGCACGCAACGTCAGGGCAATCGCCGCAACCATGGCCACCAGCAGAATCGCAGCCGCAATTTCCAGCGGGTAAAGGTACTCGGTGTAAATCAATTTACCCAATTGCTGGGTGTTGGACAGCCCACCGGGCACACCCAGCACGGCGTTCGGGTCGTCAATAACTCGAAACCCACCCATCAGGACCGCAGCCATTTCCAAGGCAATCACCACGCCAACGACCGCTGCCAAGGGGAAGTGGTTCCAAAAACCCACCCGCAAGTTCTCGACGTTGATGTCCATCATCATCACCACAAACAAAAACAGTACCATCACCGCACCAACATACACCAGAACCAAGGTAATCGACAAAAACTCGGCCTTAAGCAGCATCCAGACCATGGCTGCCTGGAAAAAAGTCAGCACCAAAAACAGCGCCGCGTGCACCGGGTTGCGTGCGGTAATCACGCGAAATGCCGCGAACAGCAATACAGCTGAGAAGACATAAAAAAGTCCGGTTGTGACACTCATATTCAATATCTTTCGTGCGACCGATCAACGGTACTTGGCGTCGGCCTGTTTGGCGGCGGCGATTTCGGTTTCGTAGCGGTCACCCACGGCCAGCAACATATCTTTGGTGAAATACAAGTCGCCACGCTTCTCACCGTGGTACTCCAGAATGTGTGTTTCGACAATCGAGTCCACGGGGCAACTCTCTTCACAAAAGCCGCAAAAAATGCATTTGGTCAGGTCAATGTCATAACGCGTTGTCCGGCGTGATCCGTCATCGCGCACATCAGACTCGATCGTGATTGCCATGGCTGGGCATACGGCCTCGCATAATTTGCAGGCGATGCAGCGCTCTTCACCGTTTTCATACCGACGCAGCGCGTGCAGGCCGCGAAAGCGCGGGGACAGCGGTGTTTTTTCTTCCGGGAATTGCACCGTGAACTTGGGACGGAAGGCATAGCGCATCGTCAGGGCCAGGCCCTTGAGCAACTCCACCAGCAAAAAACTGTAAAGAAAATCCCGCAGCGAAAACGCCGGCGGCTTGTAAGCCACATTGTTTGAAGCCATGTGTGTCTCTTACTTCCAGATACTCAACGGCGTCTGCATCCAGACCCCAACAACCACCAGCCACACCAGCGTGACGGGGATAAATACTTTCCAGCCCAGGCGCATGATCTGGTCATACCGGAACCGGGGGAAAGTGGCACGCACCCAAATAAAGAAGCTGACCACCATGCAGGTTTTGATGCCCAGCCAAATGCCACCCGGAATCCAGTCCAATGCAGCCAAGGGCGACAACCAGCCGCCCAGAAACATGGTGGCGGCCAAAATGGACACCAGCCACATGTTGGCGTACTCGGCCAGGTAGAACATGGCGTAAGACATGCCGGAATACTCCACCATGTGTCCTGCCACGATTTCGGCCTCGCCCTCGACCACGTCAAACGGGTGGCGATTGGTCTCGGCCATGCCAGAGATCACGTAGACCACAAAAATCGGCAGCAAAGGCAGCCAGTTCCAGGACAGCACGCCCACGCCCTGGGAAGCAAAAGTTCCCTTGGCCTGCGCCATGACGATGTCGGTCATGTTCATGCTGCCGGTAACCATGAGCACGATGACCAGGCAAAAGCCCATGGCGATCTCATAGCTCACCATCTGGGCAGACGCGCGCAGCGCACCCAAAAACGCGTACTTGGAGTTCGACGCCCAGCCAGCAATCACCACGCCATAAACCTCCATGGACGTGATGGCCATGACAAACAGGAGTCCGGCGTTGACGTTGGCCAGGGCCACGTCAGGCCCAAACGGCACCACTGCCCAAGCGGCCAGTGCGGGCATGATGGTCAAAATCGGGCCGATGAAAAACAGTCCTTTGTTAGCCGCAGCGGGCACCAAAATTTCTTTGGTCAGCAGTTTGAGCGCATCGGCAATCGGCTGCAACAAGCCCCATGGGCCGACCCGGTTGGGGCCTAGGCGCACCTGCATCCAACCCAGAAACTTACGCTCCCACAACGTCAGGTAAGCCACCGCGCCCATCAGCGGCAGTAATACCACCACAATCTTGATCAAAGTCCAAAGCACCGGCCAAGCCACGAACGTCCACCAAGCCTGCGAGGACAACTGCGAACCTGCGTTGAAGATCAAATCAATCATGCGGGCGCTCCTTGCGTCGCTTCAAGAGGCACGACGCGGGCGTCCGCCGTCATTTGCAGGGAACTGGCGCGACGCACCAGGGAATCGAGCTGGTAAATCCGGGCAACGCAAGGCTCGGCGCCGTTGAAAACTCCCTCAAACGGCGCGCTGCAGGCGTTGTTCAAGCGCGCTTGCGCCACAAACTCCGGCGCTGCGCCACCAAAAATCGCTGCCAGCACGTCTTGCGAGGACTCGAAGTCAAAGCCCTCAACCTTCATCATATTGCCCAAGACCCGCAACACTTTCCACGCAGGGCGCGCGTCGCCAAGCGGTTTGACCACCGCATGGAAACTTTGCACCCGACCTTCGGCATTTACAAACGTGCCAGGTGTCTCGCTAAACGGTGCGATCGGCAACAACACGTCTGCGCAGCCCATGTTGGCCTTGAACGGGTTCAGGCTGACTACCATTTCGGCTTTCGCCAACGTACTCACGGCGTGGGCGCCGGGGGCGCTGTCAAATTCGGGTTCGTTGTTGAGCAAGAGCACCGCTTTGAGCGCGCCGCCCAACATCTGCCCCGCGTGCAGGCCGCCCGCGCCTGGTGCGGCGTGGACGAACTGGGCGCCCACCGTGTTCGCCGCCTCGGTCAGGTAGCCGACGGTGGCACCGGTATGTTGCGCAATCCAGTTGGCCACCGACAGCAACGCCGAGGCCTGGCTGTGGTGGGCTGCCGCATTGCCTAACAACACCGCTTTGCGCTCGCCACCCATGAGCGACTTGGCAATCGCCATCGCCTGGGGAGTTGCTGCCTGCGTATAAGGCGAAGGCAGTTGCACCAGTTCGGCCACGGCACTGGCGATACTTTGCAAGTCGACCAACCAGTCCGCGGCAGAGGCAACCATGGCGTTGGCCACAGGCATCGCCCAGCCGCTAGCGCTCGCACCCAGCACGCTGAGCACTCCACCGCCCTTGACGGCCTGGCGAATGCGCTGGGAAAACAAGGGATGGTCTTTGCGCAAATTCGAGCCCACCACCAGCACGCGCTGCAAAGTGGTCAAGGAGGCAATCGTCACGCCAAGATAACGCACGCCGTCAGTAGACGTGAAATCGGCGTTGCGCAGGCGGTAATCGATGTTTTCGCTGCCCATACCGCGCACCAATTGGCCTGCGAGGTGCAACTCTTCGAGCGTGCTGTGCGGGCTGACCAGGGTGCCAATGGAAGCTGCCCCATGGTTGCTCTTGATTTGCTTGAGGCCATTGGCCACGTACTCCAAGGCCGTTTGCCAGTCCACATCGACCCATTTGCCGCCATGCTTGATCATGGGCGAGGTCAGTCGCTCGGAAGAATTCAGCGCCTCGTAGGAAAAACGGTCGCGGTCGGCTATCCAGCATTCGTTGACAGCTTCGTTTTCCAATGGCACAACGCGCATTACCTGCTGATTTTTCACCTGGACGATGAGGTTGGCGCCGGTCGAGTCGTGCGGGCTGATGGACTTGCGGCGCGAAAGCTCCCAGGTGCGGGCGCTGTAACGGAAAGGTTTACTGGTGAGTGCGCCCACCGGGCAAATGTCAATCATGTTGCCCGAGAGTTCGGAGTCAATGGTCTGGCCGAGAAATGTCTCGATTTCGGAATGCTCGCCCCGGTTGGACATGCCCAATTCCATAACGCCGGCCACTTCCTGGCCAAAGCGCACGCAGCGGGTGCAGTGGATGCAGCGGCTCATTTCCTGCATGCTGATCAGCGGGCCCACATCTTTGACCGCGACTACGCGCTTTTCCTCGGCATAGCGAGAGTTGGACCCGCCATAGCCCACTGCCAAGTCCTGCAACTGGCATTCGCCACCCTGGTCGCAGATTGGGCAGTCCAGCGGGTGGTTGATGAGCAAAAACTCCATCACCGACTGCTGCGCCTTGATAGCCTTGTCGGTCTTGGTGCGCACCACCATGCCTTGGGTGACCGGCGTGGCGCAGGCGGGCATGGGCTTGGGGGCTTTTTCAATGTCCACCAGGCACATGCGGCAGTTGGCGGCGATGCTGAGCTTCTTGTGGTAGCAGAAATGGGGAATGTAGGTGCCCGCTTTCTCGGCGGCATGCATAACCATGCTGCCTTCCAGAATCTCTACCTTCTTGCCGTCGAGTTCGATTTCAACCATGGTGTGATGCCGATCAAACGTAAGCGCCGACCACGCAGGTCTTGTGCTCTACGTGGTAAACAAATTCGTCGCGGAAGTGCTTAAGCATGCCGCGCACGGGCATGGCTGCAGCATCACCCAGGGCGCAAATAGTACGGCCCATGATGTCGCCCGCCACGCTATCGAGCATGTCGAGGTCGCTGGCGCGGCCCTGGCCGTTTTCAATGCGGTCGACCATGCGCCACAGCCAGCCCGTGCCTTCGCGGCAGGGCGTGCATTGGCCGCAGGATTCGTGCGAATAAAAATAAGACAGGCGTTGCAAGGCTTTGACCATGCAACGCGAGTCGTCCATCACGATCACCGCACCCGAACCCAGCATGGAACCGGCTTTGGCAATCGAGTCGTAATCCATGGTGATGTCCATCATCACGCTCGCTGGCAAAACCGGGGCCGACGATCCGCCAGGAATCACCGCCTTGAGCTGGCGCCCGGTGCGCACGCCACCGGCAAGTTCAAGCAGCTTGGAAAATGGCGTACCCATGGGAATTTCATAGTTGCCGGGGCGCTCAACGTCGCCACTGATCGAGAAAATCTTGGTGCCGCCGTTGTTGGGCTTGCCACAAGCCAAATAAGCGGCGCCGCCATGGCGGATGATCCAGGGGACTGCGGCAAATGTTTCAGTATTGTTGATCGTGGTGG
>CAIYQF010000029.1 GCA_903928325.1 uncultured beta proteobacterium
AGGCCAACGCATCGTGTTCACCGTGCAATCCTGCAAGTTGACCGAAGGAGGGCTTAAGAGGGGTAATTTCAGCGGTCTTGCGAACCACATGTCGCAGCACATGTTTCTTGGCTGGATGGGCCGCCTTTTCTACTCTTTGCAGTGCAGAAGCGCAGATAGGAGCCAGCGCCATGAATCCGGCCAAGGCCCAAAGCCGTATTCGAAAGTTATTTTGGTACACAGTGGTTTCCATTCATTCGGCCAGGCTACTGAAGGCAATGACCCAGCGGGACGTATGCAGTTAGACCGAGTGTAATCAGGAAAGTTACATAAGATCAAGTACTTGCATCAGTCTCTTAAAGAAAATCCGCTGTTTACCCGATTAACCTTGCGCTGCAACCCGGTCGGCCTTGCTTTGCAGCTTGTTTAGCGCGCTCAAATAGGCTTTTGCTGACGCCACCACAATATCCGGGTCCGCACCAACGCCATTCACCACCCTTCCACTGTTTTGCAGACGTACCGTAACTTCACCTTGGCTCTCGGTAGATCCACTGATGGCGTTGACCGAATAAAGCACCATTTCTGCCCCGCTTTTGACGTGCACCTCGATAGCCTTAAGTGACGCGTCGACTGGACCATTGCCCTCAGACACGCCTTTTACCTCTTTGCCATCCACCGTGAACACGATACTGGCCTGCGGCCGCTCCCCGGTTTCACTGTGCTGCGACAAAGACACAAACACGTACTGCTCTTTGTGCTGTGAAACGTTTTCCTCACTGACCAAAGCAAGAATGTCTTCGTCGAATATTTCACTTTTACGATCGGCCAACTCCTTAAAGCGGGCAAATGCGGCATTGATTTCAGCCTCGCTCTCCATCTGAACGCCAAGTTCCTGCAATCGCTGTTTGAAAGCGTTGCGACCGCTAAGTTTGCCCAGAACGATTTTGTTGGCACTCCAGCCAACGTCTTCTGCACGCATGATCTCGTAGGTGTCACGCGCCTTTAACACGCCATCCTGGTGAATGCCGGAAGCGTGGGCAAATGCGTTGGCACCAACAACCGCCTTGTTGGGCTGAACTACAAAGCCGGTGGTTTGACTGACCATGCGGCTGGCAGCCAGGATGTGGCGGGTGTCTATACCCATCTCCAACCCGAAATAGTCGCGGCGCGTCTTCACTGCCATCACGATCTCTTCAAGGCTGCAATTTCCAGCGCGCTCACCCAAACCATTGATGGTGCACTCGACCTGACGCGCGCCGCCGATTTTGACTCCGGCCAGTGAGTTGGCCACTGCCATGCCGAGGTCATTGTGACAATGCACGGACCAGATCGCTTTATCGGAGTTGGGGACCCGTTCACGCAAGTCCTTGATGAAATTCCCATACAGTTCAGGAATGGCATAGCCCACGGTATCGGGGACATTGATCGTGGTGGCACCTTCTTTAATGACCGCTTCGATCACACGGCATAGAAAATCCGGGTCGCTGCGGTAACCGTCTTCAGGGCTGAACTCGATATCCTCCACCAGATTTCGTGC
>CAIYQF010000030.1 GCA_903928325.1 uncultured beta proteobacterium
AGTCCGCGCCGTGGCCACCCAAACGCTGCGTGAAGCGCGCAACCGCGATGTTTTTTTGGCACGCGCCACTCAGGCGCTGGGTTTTCCCATTGACGTGATCTCCGGGCGCGAAGAAGCGCGGCTGATATTCCAAGGCGTCGCCCATACGCTTGCGCCGTCCGATGAACGCCGCCTGGTCATCGACATCGGCGGGAGGTCCACGGAGCTGATTTTGGGCCAGGGCTACAAGCCGCGCGTCATGGAGTCGTTTCGCGTGGGCAGCATTGCCTGGTCCTCGCGCTACTTTGCCGACGGCCAGCTCAGCCGCAAATCATTTGAAATTGCCGAAATCGCCGCCAAAGCCGTGTTGGACGAAGCGATCGATGCCTACCAGCCCGCCAATTGGGACATTGCCTACGGCTCAGCGGGCACGGTAGGGGCCGTCAGCGACGCCTTGGTCGCAGCAGGTTGGCCCAGCGGAACGATTACCCATGAAGGCTTGGATTGGCTGCTGGAGAAACTCATCAGCGCCCAAAGCGTCGATCGCCTCAAACTCGCGGGCATCCGCGAAGACCGCAAGGCCGTCATCGGTGGCGGTTTGAGCATCACACGCGCCTTGTTTAGCTTGCTGCGTATTGACAGTTTGCAGCCGACCAGCGGCGGCTTGCGCCACGGCTTGTTGTGCGAGTTGCGCGGCTCCACCGACAGCACCAGCGACCTGCGTGTCAAGACCGTCAACCGCCTGGCCACCAAATTCGGGGCCGACCGCACCCATGGGGCACGGGTTGGACGGGTCGCCACCAACCTGCTTTCCCAAATGGCAAGCAAGCCGCTTGACGACTCCAACGACGACTGGAGCAGAAGCCTGCGCAAACTCACCTGGGCCGCAGAGTTGCACGAAATCGGGAGCCATATTTCCCACAGCGACTACCACAAGCACGGCGCCTACATCTTGGACAACGCGGACGCAATGGGTTTTTCGCTAGCCGAGTTACACCGCCTTAGCCTGCTGGTGCTGGGCCACCGGGGCAAGTTACGCAAACTCGAAGCCGACCTAGCCAACGATGATTTCCGCACGCAATTGGTGGCGCTGCGTTTGGCCGTCATTTTGTGCCACGCCCGACGCGACCCCGACCTCGGTGGCCTGCACCTGCACCGCGTCTCGCAAGGTCCACAGGGTCTGGCGCACTTGCGCGTGCAGTGCGCAAAGGGTTGGACGCAGGACTATCCGCAATCGGCGTATTTGATGCGCGAAGAGGCTTCCGCCTGGCAGAAAACCCCCTGGCCCATGGAGTTTTCCGAGTCCTGAGATCGCGTCAGTTTGGCAAAACCAGCGCCGCCATAGACGGGTATTGAAAATGGCATAAAACGATATAAACTATATGGGCCGTTTTTTGCGAACGGCCTACAAAGGAACCCACTATGACAACCCAATCCGTCGCCCCCCCCGCAGCCGTAAAGGCCACTCCAGCAGCAAAGCCCGCAAGCCCCCGCAGCGCGGTAGCCAAAAAAACAGCGCCCCGCAAGTCCGCCCCGCGAGCAAAAGCACCTGCTGCACGCACCGTCGCTGTTGCAGCCAAAACCACAGCGCGCCCCAAAGCCGCGGCTCCAGCGCCCGCAACCGCCGCAACCCGCGTTGCGGTAAAAAGTAAAGCACCGGTCGCTGCGACCGCCAGCAAGCCGCTTAAAGACAAGAAACCCAAAATGGTCCGCGACAGCGTCACCATTCCCAAGGCCGAATACCTGGTACTGGACGCACTCAAGCTGCGCGCCACAGACCTAAAGACCACGGTTAAGAAAACCGAGCTGATCCGCGCTGGCATCAAGGCACTGGCAGCGTTTTCAGACGCGGCGTTTTTGGCCGCCATTGCCGCCGTCCCCAGCCTCAAGACTGGGCGGCCCCTGAAGTCCTAGTCGGCTATAGCAGGTCGGCAGATTGGACGCTGACGACCACTGTTTTACCTTCAATTTCCCGCTCACGCTCACGCTCGCGGTAGCGCAGCCACCAGACGGAGCCTTTTCGGATAGCGCAAGCCTGCTCTGGGAAGCCCAGCAATTGCGCAACCACTTGGCCCAATGTGGGCTGGTGGCCCACCACCAACACGCAGCCATTGGCATGCGGCCAATGCACCAGTTCTAGCAAATCCTGCGGATTGGCCAGCGGCGCCAACGCGGCGCTGGTCTTGTACTTGCGGTCCAAGGCGCGCGCCGTCTGGTCGGCGCGCAGCGCCGGGCTAGCAAATACCTTGGTACCACCCGGCAGATGCCGGTCCAACCAGGCGCCCATGCGCTGGGCCTGTTTGTCGCCCCGTGGTGTCAGGGTGCGCAACATATCGTCCCCCACCAGCTCAAGGTCAATGGCTTCGGCGTGCCGCCATAAAACAAGGTCCATGGCTTTAGCCCTTTGCGCGGTTGGAGGATGGCGAGCCGTAGCGCGCCATCAATGCCGCCTGGGCACCCGTACCCGGCTTGTCCGGGGCGCTCTGGACTCGGCAATAGCTGCCGTCGGACTGCATGTCCCACGCGTCCGCGCTGTCGTACAAATAGGCCAGCACGCATTCATCCACCAGGCGCTGGCGTTGCACCGGATCGGTCACGGGCCAGGCCAGTTCCACACGACGCACCATGTTGCGGTTCATCCAGTCGGCGCTTGACAAGTAAACCTCATCAACGGTTCCCTGGCGAAAATAAAACACCCGCGAGTGCTCTAAGAAGCGCCCGATGATGGAGCGCACGCGAATGTTGTCACTCACGCCGGGCACTTGCGCGGGCAGCATGCAGGCGCCGCGCACGATCAAGTCGATTTGAACCCCCTGCTGCCCCGCCTGAATCAGGGCGTTGATTAGTCCCAGATCGGTCAGCGCGTTCATTTTCAACACCATGCGCGTGGACTGCCCTTGTGCGGCAGATTGGCCCAAGGTGCGGATTTTTTGAATCAGGTTCTTGTGAAGAAAAAACGGCGCCATCCACACTTTTTTCAGCCGCGGTAACTTGCTTTGGCTGGCCAGGTGCACAAAAACGTGCTCCATGTCGGTGGTCAGGGCCGTGTCCGCCGTAAGGTGGCTGATGTCGGTATACAGCCGCGCCGTGCGGGCGTTGTAGTTGCCGGTGGACAGGTGCCCGTAGCGCCGCAGACCCTTGCCCTCGCGGCGTGTCACCAGCAGCATTTTTGCGTGGGTTTTGAGCCCGACCACCCCGTACACCACCTGCGCGCCAATCGACTCCAGCATTTCGGCCCAGTTGATGTTGGCCTCTTCGTCAAAACGCGCCTTGAGCTCGACGACCACGGTCACCTCCTTGCCCCTGCGCACCGCCTCGCGCAGCAGGTCCATCATGGTCGAATCTGCGCCAGCGCGGTAAATGGTTTGCTTAATGGCCAACACGTCCGGGTCATTCACGGCGGCGCGCAAAAAGGCCAGCACTCCTTCAAAGCTTTCAAAGGGCTGGTGAAACACCATGTCCGCGTGCCTTAGCTGCTCAAAAATATTGCGTGACACGTCCATTTGCACCGGAAGGCAGGGCTTGTAGGGCCTAAAGCACAGGTCAGGGCGGTCCAGCGAGTCGATCATCTGGGTCAGTCGCACCAAATTCACTGGCCCGGATACCCGGTACAGCGCCATCTGCGGCAAATCAAATTGCTTGAGTAAAAAATGGGCCAGGTGCTCTGTGCAACCCGATGACACCTCCAAGCGCACGGCCTCCCCGTAATGGCGGTGCACCAAGCCCTGGCGCAAGGCCGTGCGCAGGTTTTGCACATCGTCCTCGTCGACAGCCAGGTCAGAATGGCGCGTCACCCGAAACTGCGAAAACTGCTCCACGGTGCGGCCCAAAAACAACTCAGGCAAATGCGAGCGTATGACGCTGGTTAGCGCCACAAAAACCGCTTTGGAGCCCGCCACCTTGTCGGGCAGGCGAATAATGCGTGGCAGCACACGCGGCACCTTAACGATGGCGATCTCGTTA
This sequence comes from uncultured beta proteobacterium, assembly GCA_903928325.1. Classification (GTDB taxonomy): domain Bacteria; phylum Pseudomonadota; class Gammaproteobacteria; order Burkholderiales; family Burkholderiaceae_C; genus Allorhodoferax. The sequence continues at coordinate 3,943 of CAIYQF010000030.1, forward strand.
CTCCGGCCAAACGCGTCATGGCCGCCCAGACGTACGATGAAATTGAGCGCCTTGTTGGCCACTTGCGGGAAGGGATGCGCTGGGTCCAGCCCCACGGGTATGAGCAGCGGGCGCACCTCGCGTTCAAAGTACTGCTTGACCCATTGCCGCTGCGCGGCATTGCGCTCACCATGCGAGACCATCTTGATCCCGCTGCGCTCCAGGGCCGGCAAGATCGCGTCGTTATAAAGCGCATATTGGCGCTCTACCAGCCGGTGCAAGGACAGCGACAGTCGCTCAAACGATTCACTGGTAAAGGTGCCGTCATGGTCATCAGCGCGCTTGGCCGTCAGGTGGGGTTCAGCCCGCACTTCAAAAAATTCATCCAAATTAGACGACACGATGCACAGGTAGCGCAGTCGCTCAAGCACCGGCACATCCTCACGCGTGGCCCAGCTAAACACCCGCTCGTTAAAGGCAACCAAGCTGTGGTCCCGGTCCCATAGCAGGTGTTGACCCGCGTCATGGAAGGCCTCGGACGTCTTCCAGTACGCCCCATCCCCCGCCGATTGATCCAATTGCATAGTTCAGCACTTCCAAGAAGCTGGTAGGCCCCTTGACCCGATTCGTGGTACAGGCCCCCGCGTCGGTATTTTCGCTGGGGATGACACGGCCATGGTACCTCAGGCGCCCAGGAAGTGTTTGCGGTAGCGGGGGGGGAGATCGGCAATGCGCATCAGCATGGGCAAGTCAGCGGAGTTGAAATCTGGGTCCCAGGCCGGTGGGCCCAGCACCTTGGCGCCCAGGCGCAAATAGCCTTTGATGAGTGCGGGCGGCTCCACATCCAAGTCCGACTGCAGCTGCTCCAGCGGAAGCGGCAAGCGCGGGCGCACATGGTGCTCAATGGGCGCCAGGTGGCTGGCGCTGACCTGGCGCCAAATGCTGCCCGCAGCGTCACCGCTGACGATGCCGTTGTGCAACATCGGCACGCTGGCGCAGCCAATCATGGTGTCGAGCTGGTTGCGCACCATGAACTCGGCCAACGCAGTCCAGAGTGCCATGATCACGCCGCCGTGGCGGTGGTCGGGGTGCACGCAGCTGCGGCCCAACTCGACCATGCGTTCGCGTATGCCGCGCAGACGGGTTAGGTCAAACTCGGTGTCGCTGTAGGTGCTGCCAACCCGTTGGGCCTGAACCGGCGTGAGCACGCGGTAGGTGCCTATCACCTCGCCGGTTTGGTCGTCACGCACCAGCAGGTGTTCGCAGTAGTTGTCAAACAGGTCGATGTCGTGGCCGGGCACCGACGTTGTCAAGCGCGCACCCATTTCACCGGCGAACACCGCATAACGCAGCCTTTGGGCGGATCGCACCTCATCTTGGTGGCGCGCCCACGAGACTGAAATAGAGCGCGCCACGCCAAAAGGCGCCGCCACCTGGCCCACAACCGCTATGCCGCGCGGCGGCTCGATGCGATCGGCCCCGGGGCCGCGGCTGCCAATCTGACCTAATAGTTCCATGCTTATCTCCGTCCATGCAGCAAGGCTGCCTTGGCCCAAGAGTTTGCGAAATATCGGTTACAAAAATATGTCTCTTTAATGAATAATTGGTGGCGCGGTGGCACCCCAAGCGGGCTGTCACACCCGCGCATCAGGGGCCCGGTACCATGGCAAGCCCTACTGGTTTGTTTGCAGGCGCTTCGCTCTGCGTATTGGAGAACACCCTGGCATCGCACCGGCACCCCAAGCTGCTTTTTTGCGACGATTTACAAAGCGCAGACTGGAATCAGCTGCGTGCGCTGCTGGCCCAAGCGCGCCACAGCCCATCGCCGCACACCCTGCCCTGGTGGTGTGGCGCGCACGCGATGGGCCATGTGGCGCACACCCATGTAGCGCCGTTGCTGCAGGCCTTGCAGCCGTGCCAGGCCAGCGCCACCCAACTGGTCTGGAGCCCGGACATGGCCAGCACCGCAGAAAGAAGCCAAGCGCTGGAGAGCGCCTTGCAGATGCTCTACGGCCAAGGCCACCTAGGCGGCTGGCGCGGCGAACGGTTTAGCTACTGGAGCCATGACACGGTGCTGCCGCTGCCGCTACAGAGCGACTTCGTACGCGTTGAGCGCGCGGGCTTTTTGTACCTGGGTATGCTCAGCCACGCAGTACACATCAACGGATTTACCCCAGACGGCCACCTGTGGTGCGGCCAGCGTAGCGCCACCAAGGCAACCGACCCCGGCCTGTGGGACAACCTGACCGCCGGTGGGCTACCCGCTGGCGAGACGCTGCTGCAATGCGCTGGGCGTGAACTGTGGGAAGAAGCCGGAGTCACGCTAGAAAACCCCGCCGCGCTACAAGCCGCAGACCACGTACGCATCAGCCAGATGGCTCCAGGGGGCTGGCATGATGAGGTGCTCTATGTCTTCAACATCGCCCTAGCCGATAACTTTATACCCTGCAACCAGGATGGCGAAGTGCAGGCCTTTGCCAAGCTTTCTGCGCCTGATGTGATGCAGCGCATCGCGGCGGGCCAATTCACGCCCGACGCAGCCCTGGCCATTGCGCAAGGCCTACTGGCCGCTGATTGAATACCATAGGCCCATGCAAACCACACCCACCAAAACCTACGGCGCCGACCAACACGGGCTGATCTGCGGATTTGCCTTCTCCGTTGATGGCATCGGGCAGGCCATTGGCGCCGACCTGGCGCTGCAATGGCTGGCGGACCCGGTCCAAGCGCAGGGTTTTGTTTGGTTGCACTTCAACCTAAGCCAGGTCAGCACAGAAAAATGGCTGCGCCAGCACCTGAACTTGTCTGCCGTCTTTTATGAAACGCTGCGTGAGGCCTCGCGCTCCACGCGCGTGGAGCTTGATGACGGAACGCTGGTGGCAGTGGTCAACGACGTGCACTACGACTTCTCGTTCGAGCCCTCCGATATTTCCACGCTGTGGCTGTCGGTCAGCGAAAAACTCATCGTCACCGCCCGCATGCAGCCCCTGCGCTCGGTGGACCGTTTGCGTGACGCCGTGCGCCGGGGCGTGCCCATTACCTCGTCGGTGGCGCTGCTGGTGCACCTGATGCACGACCAGGGCGACGTGCTGGCCAATATCGTCCGTGAAATCACCACCCGCATCGACACCATCGAAGACAAGCTGCTCGCTGGCCGGCTGGAAACCAAGCGCGCCGACCTGGGCGTATCGCGCCGCCTGCTGGTGCGGCTGCAGCGCCTGCTCGCGCCCGAGCCTGCGGCCCTGTTTCGACTGCTCAAGAAACCCCCGGCTTGGATCAGCGAGGCAGACATCGAAGACTTGCACCAATCGTCCGAAGAGTTCAACGTGGCCCTCAGCGACATGGCCGCCTTGCAAGAGCGCATCAAGCTACTGCAAGAAGAAATAGCCGGGCGCGTGGCCGAGGCTAACAACCGCAGCCTGTTTGTATTGACGGTGGTCACGGTGCTGGCCCTGCCCATCAACATCATCGCCGGACTCTTAGGCATGAACGTAGGCGGCATTCCGCTGGCGGACCACCCGGGCGGCTTTTGGATCGTGGTGGCGGTGATCGTCAGCTTTACCGCCGTGGCGGCCTGGATCGTGTTCCGCAAAGACCGGGACTGAGCACCCCCGACCTGCCAAAAGCGGCTGCCACAGTGCATCGATCACGGCTCAGCCTGGCTATTCGAAATTTCCTCTGCGCCATATGACGCGGTGATGACCATGGTGCGCCTGCGTCACAGACTGTGCCATCGCCGCAAAGCCGCAAAAACTTCACGAAGAATTCACGAGACCGTAACCGTGAAATTCAACACTGCGTGCTGTCAATTCAAAAAATTTATGTTTTTACGAATTTTGGCAATACGTTTTAACCCTTAGAAAGTCTGATCCATGAAATTTATCGCACGCAAATCCCTGTTGGCTATCGCCGTCGCTTCGACACTGGCTGGCTCTGCATTCGCACAAACCGCTCCTTCGGTGACCTTGTATGGTCGCTTGGATGTGGCGGTCGAAAGCGCAAACGACGGTGCCCCCTGATGGCCAGGTCAAATTCCCCCACCCGTGGCCACCCCAAATTCCCCCAGGCAGCGCAGTCAGATTATGACTGTTCAACGTTGATGGCAATGCGCGCCGCCGCTTCTTTGAGCCTGTAGCTCTTGCCCTCAAACTCCA
>CAIYQF010000031.1 GCA_903928325.1 uncultured beta proteobacterium
GCTGCCTGGCACGGGCGTGGACCAGGACACCTACTGGAAGGGCTTCGACGCCATCGTGGCCGATCTGGCGCCCAAGAACATCGCACTCTTGGCCGAGCGCGACCGCCTGCAACTCGAACTTGACGCATGGCACAAAGCCCACCCCGGCCCCGTTGCCGACATGGCGGCCTACCAAGCCTTTTTGGAAAGCATTGGCTACCTGGTGCCCGTGCCCAAAAAGACCCGCATCACCACCAAAAACGTGGACGCCGAACTGGCAGTGCAAGCGGGCCCGCAGCTCGTGGTACCGGTGCTCAACGCCCGCTACGCCCTGAACGCCGCCAATGCGCGCTGGGGCAGCCTGTACGACGCGCTGTATGGTACGGACGTGATCTCGGAAGACGGCGGCGCCACCAAACTCAGCGCCGCGGGCAAGCCCTACAACCCCAAGCGCGGCAAAAAAGTGATTGCTTATGCCCGCCATGTGCTGGACCGCACCGCGCCACTGCGCAAGGGTTCGCATATTGATTCGGTTGGCTACAGCGTCAAAGGCGGCAAACTGGCCGTCAAGCTCAAAGACGGCAGCAACACCAGCTTGCAAGACGCGGCGCAATTCATCGGCTTTCAGGGCGCGGCCAAAGACCCGTCTTCGGTGCTTTTGCAGCACAACGGCTTGCATTTGGACATCCGCATTGACCGCAACACCGCCATCGGCAAAAGCGACGCCGCCGGCGTGTGCGACCTGGTCTTAGAGGCCGCCCTGTCCACCATCCTGGACCTGGAAGACTCGGTAGCGGTGGTGGACGCCGACGACAAGGTGCTGGCTTACAGCAACTGGCTGGGCATCTTGCAAGGCACCCTGACCGAAACCATCCACAAGGGCGATAAAACCTTTACCCGGGGTCTGAACGCCGACCGCGTGTACACCGGCGCCGACGGCAAAGCGGTCACGCTGCATGGCCGCTCGCTGATGTTTGTGCGCAATGTGGGCCACCTGATGACCAACCCGGCCATTACCTACACCTCCGCAGACGGCAGCACGCGCGAAATCCCCGAAGGTATCTTGGACGCCGTGGTCACCACCACCATCGCCCTGCATGATCTCAAGCGCACCAAGAAAGACGCCGCCGCAGGCATGGTGCGCAACTCGCGCAAAGGCTCGGTCTATATCGTCAAACCCAAAATGCATGGCCCAGCTGAAGTGGCGTTTGCCGACGAGCTGTTTGGCCGCGTGGAACAAATGTTGGGCTTGCCCGAGAGCACTGTGAAGCTCGGCATCATGGACGAAGAGCGCCGCACCAGCGTCAACCTGCAGGCCTGCATTGCCGCGGCCAGCAGCCGCGTGGCCTTTATCAACACCGGCTTCCTGGACCGCACCGGCGACGAAATGCACACCGCCATGCATGCGGGCCCGATGGTGCGCAAGGGCGACATGAAAACCAGCGCCTGGATACAAGCCTACGAGCGCAACAACGTGCTGGTGGGCCTGGCCTGCGGCCTGCGCGGACGCGCGCAAATCGGCAAAGGCATGTGGGCCATGCCCGACCTGATGAAGGCCATGCTGGAGCAAA
>CAIYQF010000032.1 GCA_903928325.1 uncultured beta proteobacterium
GACTTCCTTAAGCACCTGCGCCCCGGCGCCAAAGTGCTGATCTCCGACCCCAGCTGGGAAAACCACCGCGCGCTGTTCACCAACGCCGGTTTTGTGGTGGAAACCTACGCCTACTACGACGCGGCGAATCGCGGTGTCAACTTCGCAGGCATGCTTGCCAGCTTGCATGCAGCCGAGCCTGGCACCATTGTTGTGCTGCACGCCTGCTGCCACAACCCCACTGGCTACGACATTACCCCCGCGCAATGGGACCAGGTGGTCGCCACGGTCAAGGAGCGGAACCTGACTCCTTTCCTGGACATGGCCTACCAAGGCTTTGGCCACGGCATTGCGGAAGACGGCGCCGCCATCGCCAAGTTTGTGGCCGCAGGCCTGAGCATTTTGGTCTCCACCTCGTTTTCCAAGAGTTTTAGCTTGTACGGCGAGCGCGTGGGCGCCTTGTCGGTGCTGTGCGAAAGCAAGGAAGAGGCAGGCCGCGTGCTGAGCCAGCTCAAAATCGCCATCCGCACCAACTATTCCAACCCGCCCATCCACGGCGGCGCCATTGTGGCCGCCGTGCTGGGCAAGCCCGAGCTGCGCGCCCTGTGGGAGCAAGAACTCGGCGCCATGCGCGTGCGCATCAAGGCCATGCGCCAAAGTCTGGTGGACGGCCTGAAAGCCGCCGGGGTGACGCAAGACATGGGCTTTATCACCACCCAGATCGGCATGTTCAGCTACTCGGGCCTGAGCAAAGACCAGATGGTGCGTCTGCGCAATGAATTTGGCGTTTACGGCACCGACACCGGGCGCATGTGCGTGGCTGCCCTGAACAGTCGGAACATCGCTTACGTCTGTGAGGCGATCGCCAAGGTGATTTAAGGTCGCGCGCCATGGGTCAAGAACGCTGCAAATCGTTCGCACACTGGCAAGCTAAACCTGTTATATTGCACTGCAACATTTTTTTACAGGACACCGCATGCTTTACCAGCTTTACGAGACCCAACGCGCCCTCATGGAGCCGTTCTCCGATTTGGCCGGTTTTGCCGCCAAATCATTGGCCAATCCGCTGTCCTTGGCGGGCCAAACCCCGTTTTCCCAGCGCCTGTCGGCCAGCTACGACCTGATGCACCGTCTAGGAAAAGACTACGAAAAGCCCGAATTTGGCCTGCGCACCGTGGACGTGGACGGAGTCGACGTTGCAGTGCACCAGCGCACCGAAATTGACAAACCGTTTTGTGAGCTAATCCGCTTCAAGCGCCTCACCGACGACGCTGCCACATTGGAAAAGATCAAGGACCAGCCCGTCGTGCTGATCGTGGCGCCCTTGTCCGGTCATTACGCCACGCTGCTGCGCGACACGGTCAAAACCATGCTCAAAGACCACAAGGTCTACATAACCGACTGGAAAAATGCCCGCCTGGTGCCCTTAAGCGAGGGCGAGTTCCACTTGGACGATTACGTCAATTACGTGCAGGAATTCATCCGCCATGTGCAGGCTAAATACGGCAACTGCCACGTGATGAGCGTCTGCCAGCCCACGGTGCCGGTGCTCGCCGCCGTATCGCTGATGGCCAGCCGGGGCGAGACCACGCCCTGGACCATGACCATGATGGGTGGCCCCATCGACGCACGCAAGTCGCCCACGGCAGTCA
>CAIYQF010000033.1 GCA_903928325.1 uncultured beta proteobacterium
TGTCGGCGGGTGGATCGGCGGTGTTTGACCTGGTGCTGCCGCTCCTACAGGCCCAAGGCCTCTCAAAGCCGGTGTGCGGCGTGCTGCGCTCAGGCTGCTACCTGGCGCACGACCACACGCACTACCGTAATTACCTGCGCCTGGTGGAGCAGCGCGAGGGCCTGGCGGACTCGCTCTTGCCCGCGCTGGAAGTGTGGGCGCTGGTGCAATCGGTGCCCGAGCCCGGCTTGGCGCTGCTGAGCTGCGGCAAGCGCGACATCTCCTACGACCTGGCGCTGCCCACCGCGCAATGGCACGCCCCGCCGCACGTGCGTCGCCTGCAAGAAGAGCAAAGCCCGCCGCCCGACTGGCAGATCACCGCCCTGAACGACCAGCACGCTTATCTGCGCTTTGATCCCGCCGGCCTTGTACCCGCCGTAGGCGACCGCGTGGCCCTGGGCCTGTCCCACCCCTGCACCACCTTTGACAAGTGGCGCTGGATGCCGCTGATAGAAGACGATGGCGCGGTCTCTGGCGCGATACACACCTGTTTTTGAGTTGACTACACTGCGCCGCAGGTGCACCCTTCCTACCCGGACGTGGCTGCGCTGACCGCTGCCCACAAGGCGGCTCAACCCACTTCAGGAGACTTCTCGCCATGAACGCCCCAGTCAACCCCGCCCAGCTACGCCCCGCGCCCCACGCCGTCAGCCTGGACGACAAATACACCCAAAACGCGGGCACCGCCTTCATGAGCGGCGTGCAAGCCTTGGTGCGCCTGCCCATGCTGCAACGCGTGCGCGACCTGGCGGCGGGTAAGAACACGGCCGGCTTCATCAGCGGCTACCGTGGCTCGCCCCTGGGCAACTACGACCAGGCGCTGCAAAAAGCGCAAAAACATTTGCAAGAACACCACGTGGTGTTCCAGCCCGGCGTGAACGAAGAGCTGGCCGCCACGGCCTTGTGGGGCACGCAGCAGCTCGGTTTTGCGCCGCCGGGCGTGAACAAATACGACGGCGTGTTTGGCATCTGGTACGGCAAGGGCCCGGGCGTGGACCGTTGCTCGGACGTGTTCAAGCACGCCAATATGGCGGGCACCACACCCTGGGGCGGCGTGCTGGCAGTGGCCGGGGACGACCATGTGGCCAAAAGCTCCACGGCAGCGCACCAGAGCGACCATATCTTCAAGGCCTGCGGCACGCCGCTGTTTTTTCCGGCCAGCGTGCAAGACGTGCTGGACCTGGGCCTGCACGGCATCGCCATGAGCCGCTACGCCGGGGTGTGGGCGGGCATGAAGACCATCCAGGAGATCGTGGAGTCCAGCGCGGCGGTGGACGTGGACCCGCAGCGCGTGCGCATCCAGTTGCCCACCGACTTTGCCATGCCAGCGGGCGGCGTGCACATCCGCTGGCCCGACGCGGCGCTCGACCAGGAAGCCCGCTTGTTTGACACCAAGTGGTACGCCGCGCTGGCCTACATCCGCGCCAACCGGCTCAACTACAACGTGATTCAAGGCCCGCATGACCGCTTTGGCCTGATGGCCAGCGGCAAGGCCTTTAACGACGCGCGCCAGGCGCTGCTTGACCTGGGGCTGGACGACGCCACCTGCCAGCGCGTGGGCATACGCCTGCACAAGGTGGCGGTGGTGTGGCCGCTCGAAGCCCAGCTCACGCGCGAATTTGCTACCGGCTTGCAAGAGATTTTGGTGGTGGAAGAAAAGCGCCAGGTTATTGAGTACCAGCTCAAGGAAGAGCTGTACCACTGGCGCGCCGACGTGCGCCCGCGCGTGCTGGGCAAGTTCAACGAGGTGGACAGCGATAGTCCTTACGGAGGCGGCGGCGAATGGTCCATGCCCAACCCCAGCGCCAACACCTTGCTGCGCGCCAACGCCGACTTGTCGCCCGCGCTGATTGCCCGTGCCATCGCCCAGCGCCTGCAAAAGCTCGGCGTGGACGCCGACGTGGCCGCGCGCATGGACGCGCAGATCGCCGTGCTCGACGCCAAAGAGCGCGCCATGCACACGCTGCAACTGGGCGCGCCGGAAGCCCAGCGCCAACCCTGGTTTTGCTCGGGCTGCCCGCACAACACCAGCACCAAAGTGCCCGAGGGCTCGCGCGCCATGGCCGGCATTGGCTGCCATTTCATGACCATCTGGATGGACCGCGCCACCACCGGCTTTACCCAAATGGGCGGTGAAGGCGTGCCCTGGGTCGGCCAGCAGGCCTTTGTTAACGACCAGCACATTTTTGCCAACCTGGGTGACGGCACCTATTTCCACAGCGGCCTGCTGGCGGTGCGCCAGTCGATTGCGGCGGGCGTGAACATCACCTACAAAATTTTGTACAACGACGCCGTGGCCATGACCGGCGGCCAGCAGATTGGCGAGCGGCCCGAGGGCCACAGCGTGGTGCAAATCGCGCAGAGCATGCGCGCTGAAGGCGCCCAGCGCATCGTAGTCGTCACCGACGAGCCGGACAAATACGCCAGCGCCAAGGGCCTGCCCGACGGCGTGCACGTGGAGCACCGCGACGAGCTGGACCGCATCCAGCGCGAGTTTCGGGAAATCAAAGGCACCACCGTCATCATCTATGACCAAACCTGCGCCACCGAAAAGCGCCGCCGCCGCAAGCGCGGCACGCTGGTGGACCCGGCGGTACGCTTAGTCATCAACGAGCTGGTGTGCGAAGGCTGCGGCGACTGCGGCGTGCAAAGCAACTGCATCAGCGTCGAGCCGCTGGAAACCGACTTTGGCCGCAAGCGTCAGATCAACCAAAGCACCTGCAACAAAGACGTCTCTTGCGTCAAAGGCTTTTGCCCCAGCTTTGTGACGGTGGAGGGCGGCAGCCTGCGCAAGAAGAAGGCGCCTGCGCTGGCCGCACCCGGTCAGCACGACGACATTCCCGAACCACAGATCCCCGACCTGGCCACCGCGCATGACGGCGTGTGGGGCCTGGTGGTGGCGGGCGTGGGCGGCACCGGCGTCATCACCATCGGCCAGCTTTTGGGCGTGGCCGCGCACATGGAAGGCAAGGGCATCGTCACCCAAGACGCCGGGGGCCTGGCGCAAAAAGGCGGCGCCACCTGGAGCCATGTGCTCATCGGCGCTACGCAGGACGCTATCCGCACGACACGGGTGGGCACGGCCAGCGCCGACCTCGTCATCGGCTGTGACCCCATCGTGGTGGCGGGCAAGGAAACTTTGATGCGCATGCGCCCCGGCCGCACCCGCGTGGCACTCAATACGCACAGTGCACCCACCGCCGGAGTGGTGAAAAACGCCAACTGGGTGAACCCGGGCGAGCAGTGCGTGACCGACATCGGGGGTGTCGTGGGCGAGCCCAATCTGGGTACCTTCAATGCCGATGCACTGGCCTTGCAGGTATTGGGCGACAGCATTTACGCCAACCCCATGATGCTTGGCTTTGCGTGGCAAAAGGGCTGGGTGCCGCTGGGGCGTGCGTCACTCATGCGTGCCATTGAACTCAACGGCGTAGCGGTGGACAACAACCGCACTGCCTTCGACTGGGGTTGCCGTGCGGCGGCAGACCCGGCCAGCGTGCAACGCCTGCTGCAGCCCGCGCAGGTTATCGCCTTTACGCCACGTCGCAAGCCGGGCAAAGAGTCGCTGGAAGCGGCAATCAGCTACCGGGTGGACTACCTGACGCGGTACCAGAACGCCGCGTATGCAGAAAGCTATCGCAATTTTGTGGAAAAAGTGCGGGCTTCCGAGTCCGGGCTGGGCACGAACGAAGCCCTGCCGCTTACCGAGGCCGTGGCCCGCTACCTGTTCAAGCTCATGGCCTACAAGGATGAATTCGAAGTGGCCCGCCTGCACAGCGATGCCGCCTTTGCCGCCAGGATTCAGGCGCAGTTTGAAGGGGATTACCAAATCAACTACCACCTGGCCCCTCCCTTGTTTGCCAAGCGCAACGAAAAGGGCGAACTGCAGAAGGCGAAGTACGGTGCGTGGGTGGGTACGGCATTCAAGTTGCTGGCTGCCGCAAAAGTGCTGCGCGGTACCCCATTCGACATATTCGGCCACAGCGAAGAGCGCATGACCGAGCGCGCCCTGATTGCCGAATACCGCAGCGCGGTGGAGTCCCTGCTGCCCACGCTGAACGCCGCCAACCGCGATGCCGCAGCCGCCTTTGCCCGTGTGCCGGAGCAGATTCGCGGCTTCGGCCATGTCAAGGCGCGGCATCTGTCAGCAGCGCGGCAGCAGTGGGCTGTCCTGCTGGAGCAGTTCCAAAAAGCGGGCAAGTAGGCGCGCAATTGAGCAGGATGGCGCCTGTAGCAGCGCAAAGCACCCGAAACGGCTAGGCCCAAGGGTTCGCCACCTTACAATGTCGGGTTGTCCCTCACCCGGCGAGGCGGGCCACGCGTGGCCGCTTCGAGGGTGACTTATGACCTGTTTTATCCCCTTTTGTGGAGTTCGCCTGTGTTCATTTCTTCTGCTTTTGCCCAAACTGCTCCCGCCGCTGCCGCTGGCGGTGACATGCAA